>NZ_JBEOWF010000069.1:0-48557 GCF_040295925.1 Streptomyces sp. NPDC002588 | reverse complement strand
ACCTGGGCCTTCCAGTCCTTGGTGAACCAGGTGCCGCCGAAGGTGTTGACCACACTCGTCAGCGGCGCCCCGAGCTCACCCCAGCCGGCCAGACCTCGCAGACAGATGCCCTTCATCCCGGGCTCGGCACCGTCGACCTTGGCCGCGATGTCGGCGATCTGCTGCCACGTCGGATGCTCGGGCACCGTGACACCCTTCGCCGTCATGACGTCCTTGTTGTACATCAGCATCGAGGACTCGCCGTAGAACGGCATCGCATACAGCTTGCCGTCGGAACCCGACAGCGACTGCACCATCGGCTTGAGCAGGTCGGCCTTGTCGAAGCCCGTGTCCTTGTCGGCGTAGGAGCCGAGCTCGTGCAGCCAGCCGTTCTTCGTCCAGATGGGCACCTCGTAGGCGCCGATCGTGGCCACGTCGTACTGACCGGCCTGGGTGGCGATGTCCTGGGTGACCTTGTCGCGCAGCTCGTTCTCGGGAAGCACCGTGAAGTTCACCTTGATCCCGGTGTCCTTCGTGAACGTGCTCTTCGTCAGCTTCGCGATGTCCTCCATCTGCGGATTGCCGACCATCAGCACATTGATGCTCTTGCCACCACCCGAGGACCCGCCGGCTCCGGCTCCGGAACAGGCGACCAGCAACGAACCGGCGGTCGCGGCCGTGATGAGGGCATGGGTCGTTCTCCGTGCGTGCATGACTGACTCCAGGAGGTGTTTCGAGGGCGTGGGGAACCAGGCCCCCGGGCTCGCGGGGGTGGCGTGAGGGCGGGATACGGGGGTGGGACGCGGCTCAGGCCCGGATGACCTCGGGGCCCAGCAGTGAGTAGCGGTGGGCCTCGGAGGCGGCCAGACCTGTGTCGGTGACGATCGCCTCGAACTCGGTGACCTCCGCGAAGCGGCAGAAGCTGACGGCACCGAACTTCGTGTGGACTCCGGAGAACACCCGGCGCCTGGCGACCCTCATGACCTGGGCCTTGACCTCGCTCACGCCGGGGTCGGGGGTGGTGAGTCCGTATTCGCGGGAGATGCCGTTGGCACCGACGTACGCCAGGTCGATGACGAAGCCGGACAGCATACGGGTCGCCCAGTGGTCGACCGTGGCCAGCGTGCCGCCACGCACCCGACCGCCGAGCAGCAGCACGGTGATGTTCTCGGCCGAGGCCAGGTCACCCGCGGTGGCCAGGGAGGAGGTGACCACGGTCAGTGGCCGGTCACGAGGGAGAGCGGCGGCGATGAGTTGTGGGGTGTAGCCCTCGTCGATGAAGACGGTCTCGGCGTCGCCGAGCAGTTCGGTCGCGGCGGCCGCGATCCGGGACTTCTCGGGGACGTGCATGGTGGTGCGGAAGGCGAGCGTGGTCTCGAAGCCCGCGCTCTCCACGGGATGGGCACCGCCATGGGTGCGGCGCACCAGCCCGTGCCCCTCCAGGACGTTCAGATCCCGCCTCACGGTCTCCTTGGAGACCCCGAGGTCGGCGGCGAGCTTTCCGACGTCCACGGATCCGGTACGGCGTGCCGCCTCCAGGATTCCGCGTCTTCGCTCATCGGTGTCCACGGCGACACCTCCGTTCCACGGCTCCACGCGGGTGTGCCCGCGCCGGTGTTTTCCGGTGGCCCTGCCCGTTCGGGCGTCCGGTGGCTAATTTCTACAAGCAGGCCGCCCCGCTGACCAGGTTCGCCGTAAAGCACTTCATGACCGATTTTGCCCGTTTTCCGGAGCCGCGAGTCCCTGGACCATGCGGGGGAACGACTCCGCGTGGGGAAGGTCGCCGCCCGCTTGCCCAGCGGGTGTGCCCGTTCGCCGCCCGTTTCCACGCCGTGGGATGCCCGTCGGTCCGGCCGGCGCGCCGGTGTGGGCGATGAGCCCGCCGCGGGGCCGCCTCTTCATGCCAGGCCGTTGACCAGCCCGGTGAACAGGGACGGCAGGCGTACGGCGGTGGGGACGATCAGGCGGGCGAGCCGGGGGCGGGCGCGGAGTCGTACCAGGGTGTCGGTGAGCAGGCGGTGACGGCGTGAGGCCCGGCGCCAGGCGTGTTCGTAGTCGTGGGGCCGGTCGCCTCGGACGCAGCGGACGAGCTGGGCGGCACCGGCCAGGGCGAGGGAGATGCCCTCTCCGGTGAGCGCGTCGACGTATCCGGCGGCGTCGCCCACCAGCAGGACCCGGCCGGCCACCCGGTCGCTGACCCGTTGCCGCAGCGGTCCCGCGCCGCGGACGGCCGAGGAGGCGTGTGCGGGCAGGCGGGCGGCCAGCGACGGGAAGCCGGCGAGCTGCACGTCGAACGGTGCCCGCTCGCCGGTCAGGATGGCCACGCCGAGCAGCTCGGGCCCCAGCGGGGTGACGTAGGCCTCGGCCCGCGCGGACCAGTGGACCTCGACGTGGTCGGTCCAGGGCGCGACGGTGAAGTGTCTGCGCAGCCCGTAGCGGGGCGGGCGCGAGTCGGGCAGGTCCAGGCCGAGACGTCGGCGCACGGGCGAGTGCAGGCCGTCGGCGGCGGCGAGGTAACGGGCGGTCAGCCCGGACACGGTGACGCCGTCGGCGTCCTGCCGGAGCGTCACCGCATCGGCTTTGACCGGGTGCACCGGTACGCCCAGCTGGGCGGCCCGCCGGGCCAGAGCCGCGTGCAGGTCCGTACGCCGCACGCCCAGGCCGGGTCCGTGGCGGAAGCCCGCCTCGGCGTGCCGGGCGTCGTCCTCGGCGTCGAGGTAGCGGATGCCGCGCAGAGGGTGCCCGGGCGGGGCGACGCCCAGTTCGGCGAGGGCCTGCACCGCGCCCGGCATCAGCCCTTCGCCGCAGGCCTTGTCGACCGGCGTCGGCCGGGGTTCGGCCACGGCCACGTCGAGTCCGGCGCGTGCGGCGTGGATCGCGGTGGCGAGTCCGGCCGGCCCGCCGCCGACGATCAGCAGGTCGAGCACGGCGGGGTCGCGGGCGCAGGAGGCGGGGCGGACCGGGCCAGTGCCGCGTTCTCGCAGCGGAGCCGGACGGTCAGGAGCGGCAGGTTGAGCAGGGTGAAACCGGCCGCGGTCAGCCATGCCCCGTGGACCAGCGGCAGGGCGAGTCCCTCCACGACCACGGCCAGGTAGTTGGGGTGGCGCAGCAGCCGGTAGGGGCCGGCGCCGACCAGCGGCAGGCCGGGCACCACGATGACGCGGGTGTTCCAGCGCGGTCCGAGGGTGCTGATGCACCACCAGCGCAGCGCCTGCGCCCCGAGCGCGAGGGCCAGCATCGGCCAGCCGAGCAGCGGCAGGAAGGGCCGCGGGGCGAGCTGGGTCTCGGCGAGGCAGCCGGCCAGCAGTCCGGTGTGCAGGGCGACCATCGCCGGGTAGTGGCCGTCCCCGTACGCCACGCCGCCGTGCGCGCGGCTCCAGGAGGCGTTGCGGCGCGCGACGACGAGCTCGGCGACCCGCTCGGCCGCCACCAGCAGGATCAGCGTGGTGTATCCGGTCATCCGTCACCTACCAGCGCAGAAGCACGAGTTCGGAACTGAAGCCCGGTCCGAGCGCCAGCAGCAGGCCGGGGGTGCCGGCCGGGGGCGGGCGCAGGACCAGGGTGTCGCGCAGGATGTGCAGCACGGAGGCGGAGGAGAGGTTGCCGACGCGGGCGAGCGAGCGCCAGGTCAGCTCCAGCGAGTCGGGCCCGAGGCCGAGTGTCTCGCGGAGCGCCTCCAGCACCTTGGGGCCGCCGGGATGGCAGACCCAGCCGGTGATGTCGTCCGGCTTGAGGTCGTGTGCGGCCAGGAAGGAGCGCACCTCCTCGCCCAGGTGGAGCCGGACCAGTTCCGGCAGTTCGGCGCCGAGCACGATCGTGAAACCGCTGTCGCCGATGTCCCAGCCCAGGACGTCCTCGGTGCCCGGGTACAGACGGCCGCGGGTGGCCACCACCCGGGGTCCGGCGTACTCCCGGACGCGGGGGTGGTTCCGGCCGACGGCGACCAGCGCGGCGGCTCCGTCGCCGAAGAGCGAGCCTGCCACGACGCTCTGCACGGAGGTGTCGCCGCGCCGCAGGGTGAGGGAGCACAGCTCGACCGAGAGCAGCACCGCGACCTGGTCCGGGTGGCCCTGCAGATAGTCGTGGACCCTGGCCAGCCCGGCGGCGCCGGCGGCACAGCCCAGCCCGAAGACCGGCACGCGCTTCACGTCCGGCCGCAGCCCCAGGCGCCCGGCGAGCCGGGCCTCCAGTGACGGGGCCGCGATACCGGTGACCGAGGTGGCGAAGACGAGGTCCACGTCGGGCGGGACGAGCCCGGCCTGGTCCAGGGCGGCTCGCAGTGCCTCCTCGCCGAGCCGCAGGCCCTCCTCGATGAACAGGTCGTTGGCCTGGCCGAAGCCGTCCAGCAGGGCGTACCGCTCCAGCGGGAGGGCCAGGTGGCGGGTGCGGACACAGGCCGTGGCGTGCAGCCGGTCCAGCACGCCGCGGTCCCGCTCCGGGGCACCGGCTCCGGGAAGGGACATCGCCGCGAGCGCATCGGTGATCTCGCGCTGGTGGTAGCGGTGGGCCGGCAGCACTCCCTGGACAGCCGCGATACACGTCATTCGGTAAGAATAGGGACGATCATTAAGAATCCTCCCAATACCTGCATCACTGGCATTTCGCGCGTGTGGCGACAGAGGGTGCGGGCCGGCCGCGCCCAAGGGCTGTCCCGTGATCCCCGGCGGGCGCGCGACGACAGCTACGACACCTCGCCGCATTGTCGGAACATCCGCATACATCCAGTATGCGGACGTCCCTCCGCCTTGCGATGCACCGCATCTGACGCCGCGCGCTGATCCACCGGGGATCACGGGACAGCCCTTAGCATTCGGGCGTGCACAGCGTGGAAACCTCGGCAGCCCCGGCCACGGCAGGGCCTCGCCGCCGCGGGCCCGGGCGCTCCGTCGGCCTGCTGCTGGCCTGCCACCCCGCGCCCACGGCGGCCGTGACGGCGGTGGTCACCGCGCTGGCCGCCGCGTCCGGGCGGGGCGGCGCCGGTGTCATGCTGATCGCGGCGGCGGTGCTCACCGGGCAGCTGTCGGTGGGCTGGAGCAACGACCTGATCGACGCCGGCCGGGACGTGGCCGCCGCCCGCCAGGACAAGCCCCTGGCGACCGGCGCGGTCTCCGCGCGGGCGGTGACGGCCGCGGCGGGCTGTGCCCTCGCCGCCTGTGTGCCGCTCTCCCTCGCGAACGGGTGGCAGGCGGGAAGCGCGCATCTGGCCGGTGTGGCCGCGGCCTGGGGGTACAACCTCGGCGTCAAGCGCACCGTCTGGTCGTGGCTGCCGTACGCGGTCGCCTTCGGGCTGCTCCCCGCGTTCGTCACCCTCTCCCTGCCGGGTACCCCGTGGCCGCACTGGTGGGCGTCGGCCGGCGCCGCGTTGCTGGGGGTGGGCGCCCACGCCGCGAACGTCCTGCCGGACATCGACGACGACCTGGCGGCGGACATCCGCGGCCTGCCCCAACGCGGTGGCCGCCGCGGCGCGCGGACGCTGGCGGCGGTGGCGCCGGCCGCGGGCTCGGCCGTGCTGGTCCTGGGCCCGGCGGGACCCGTCGGCGTCCCCGCGCGGGCCGGGCTCGCGGCGGCCTGCGCACTCTCGCTCACCGTCGCCCTGTGGCCGGCCGGGCGGAGCCGGGCCCCCTTTCTCGCCTGCCTGGTGCTGGCCGCCTCCGATGTCGCCCTGCTGCTCCTGCGCGGCGCGCGTCTCGCGTGACGCGTGACGCGGCATCGCCCCGGTGGTGTGCGGAGGGCGCCACGGGCCGCCTCCGCGCACCGGCGACACGGACAGGCCCACAAGTGAACTAAACGGGACGAAACTGCGTATAGAAGTACAGACCCGCCCAGTGGCGGGCCGGTGGGCCAGCCCTTCCGCACCCGTCGCGGCAGGGAATTCCAGCGGAAAGAAGAACAGCCATGAACCGCGCCGCCGCCATCGCCGCGGCCGCGACCGCCGTCGCGGCCTTCGCCGCCGGATGCGGAAGCTCCGGCACCAACAGCTCCACCAACAGCTCATCGTCTCCGCCCAGCAGCTCGGCGCCCGTCACCGGCGGATCAGGCACGCTGCGGGCACACGACTCCCCCCTCGGCCGGATCCTCGTCGACGGATCCGGCCGGACGCTGTACCTGTTCCAGGCCGACAGCGGCACCACCTCGAACTGTTACGGCTCCTGCGCCCAGGCCTGGCCGCCCGACACCACCACCGGCCGCCCCAGCACCCAAGGCCTGAACGCGACCATGGTCGGCACCACCCCCCGGAAGGACCACACCACCCAGGTCACCTACAACGGCCACCCCCTCTACCGCTTCTCCCAGGACGCGCGGCCCGGCGACATCACGGGCCAGGGCAGCACGGCCTTCGGAGGCGCCTGGTACGTGGTCAGCCCCGGCGGCACCCCGGTCACCGGCAGCGCCCCCAGCCCCTCCTCGAGCGACTCGGGAGGCGGCTACGGCTACTGACCCGCCGGTCGCGACCCTCCTGCCCAAGGACTGAACGGAGACCGTTCACCTGAGGGCCGACCAGACGTACGCGGATGCCTGGGCGGTCGCACACGCCGCCTCAAGAGCGGCCGCCCCGAGCCGGCCACCCCGGCACGGTAATTAGAACGGACTCGACAGGTCCGAGCTTTGCTCAATTCTGGCTCATTGCTGGCCGATTCGTGCATCCGGATTTACTGACGCCTTACCCTGACAATGCTCGACCGATGCCGCCGTTCGCGGTCACGGATATCCGACGGTCCGAGTGATCCGCGATCCGAACATCGACAGGTGCGGATCATTTCAGCAGTTCAACGACGTTGATGCGGCCGGCTCTTCTCCCGTTCCATCAATGTTCAATTCGCCGTTCCCGTCTGCGCTTTATGCAGTCCCTAGGGTCCCTGAAGGCTTCACGAAAGCAGGGGACCCATGGACACACTCCTTTCAGTCCGGGCGCGCGGGATCACCAAATGTTTCGGCGACGTCGTCGCACTCGACGAAATCGACCTCGATGTGATGCCGGGTCGGATACACGGTCTGGTCGGACCGAACGGCGCCGGCAAGACGACGTTGCTCGGGCTCCTGCTGGGCCTGGTCGTCGCCGACAGCGGCCGGCTGGAAATCCTGGGAACGCCGGTCGGCCGGACGCTCACCGCTCCAGACGGTGTCGCCGGCTTCGTGGACGGGCCCGGGCTCTACCCCTCGCTCACCGCCCGGCAGAACCTCGCCGCCCTGGCCGCTCTGCGCGGCGGCGACGCGCGGACAGCGGGAATCGACGAGGTGCTCGACCAGGTCGGGCTCACCGATGTCGCCGACGACCGGGCCCGCGGTTTCTCCCTGGGCATGCGCCAGCGGCTCGGGCTCGCCGCGGCCCTGCTCACCAAGCCCCGGCTGCTCGTCCTCGACGAGCCTTCCAACGGCCTCGACCCGGCCGGCAAAAGGCACGTGCACGGTGTCCTCGGGCGGCTCGCGGCCGACGGAACAGGCGTCGTGCTCTCGAGCCACCGTATGGACGACCTGGAGGCGCTGTGCTCCGAGGTCACGATCCTCGCG
Source organism: Streptomyces sp. NPDC002588 (assembly GCF_040295925.1). Taxonomy (NCBI): domain Bacteria; kingdom Bacillati; phylum Actinomycetota; class Actinomycetes; order Kitasatosporales; family Streptomycetaceae; genus Streptomyces; species Streptomyces sp. NPDC002588. The sequence goes on along the minus strand of NZ_JBEOWF010000069.1, from coordinate 41,069 downwards.
ACCGGACGGGTGGTGTTCTCCGGGCCGCTCCGCAAGCTGGCCGCCGAGAACCGTGAGCTGGACTACCGGTTGCTCACCTCCGACGGACAGGCAGCCCTCCGGGTGGCCGCCGCCACGGAGGGCATCCATCTCGTCGACGACGCCGGCGTACGGCACGGCCTCGTCGAGGGGATCGTCGTACGCGCGCAGGTGCCCGCTCTCGACGAACTGGTGGCGCGACTCGTCCACGCGGGCATCGCGGTGCGCGAGCTCACCCCCGTGGTGTCGCCGCTGGAGGCCGCCTTCCTCGCGCTCACCGAGCGGCAGGAGGCGGGCAGATGACCGCGACCGTCGTCGACGACCGCGCCGCCGCCCGCCGGGTCCCGGTGTCGCGCTGCTACCGCTTCGAGCTGGTCAAGCTGGTCTCGCAGTGGCGGATCCGCTTCCTCGTCCTCGCCTGCTGGATCGCACCGGGGCTCTTCGTCGCCGCGGTGAGCGAGCAGAGCACGCTCCCCTCCGACACCCTCTTCGGACGCTGGATGCACGCCACGGGGTGGGCCGGACCGCTGGTGATGCTCGGTTTCGCGGGCACCTGGGCGCTCCCGCTGCTGATCTCGGTGGTCGCCGGTGACGTGTTCGCCTCCGAGGACCGGCTCGGCACCTGGCGCCATCTGCTCGTCGCGGTCCGGTCGCCGCGACGGATCTTCGCGGCCAAGGCACTGGCCGGCCTCAGCGTCATTCTGCTGCTCGTGGCCGGGCTGGCCTGTTCCAGCACGGCCGGCGGGGTCCTGGCGGTCGGCAACCGGCCGCTGGTCGGCCTCGACGGCCATCTGCTGGCGCCGGCGGACGCCGCCGGGAAGGTCCTCCTCGCCTGGGTCTGCGTGCTCGCCCCGACCCTGGCCCTGGCCGCGATCGGAGTCCTCGGATCGGTCGCGCTCGGACGGTCCCCGATGGGACTGCTGCTGCCGGCGCTCGTCGCGTTCGCGATGCAGGTCGCCCAGATGCTGCCGCTGCCCGTCGCCGTCCGCCTCGCCCTGCCCGGCTACGCCTTCATCGCCTGGAACGGCCTGTTCACCAGCCCGGCACAGACCCGCCCGCTCCTGATCGGCATCGTTGTCGGCCTGGCATGGGCGGTGCTCGCGACCACCCTGGCCTGTCTGCTCTTCCTGCGCCGCGACTTCACCGACGTGGCCTACGACGGCTCGGGGCACCGCGCGATCACCCTCGGACTCCTGCCGCTCGCCGGACTGGTCGCCCTCACGGTCACGGTCGTCGCCGTGGCGATTCCGTCCAGGGGTTCCGGAATCCGGCAGGACAAGGTGCAGCGGTCGCTCGCCACGGCATTCGCCCACCTCTACCGCCTGCAGACCGAGCAGCTCCACCGTCCCGCCGTGACCGAGGCGCGTCTGCGGGCCACGGCGGCGTGCACCAAGAGCGCCGACCACGGCGCCCAGGAGGGGCCGGGCAACGACTGGCGTTGCGTCGTGTCCTGGCGTCTTCCCGGCGTCTCGGTCGCGGGGACCGCCGTCTACCAGCTCGACATCGGCTCGGACGGGCGGTTCGTGGCCGACGGCGACGGTCCGAAGGAAGTCAACGGCTACTTCCTGGTGCGGACTTCGACCGGGGACACCCCGAACCCGCTCTGGCAGTTCGACGGCGACGTCGAACTGCTCGACACCACCTCGGAGGGATAATTCCATGCAGGTAACACGGCAGCGCCGGGTCGACGGGAAAGAGCGGCCGGCCCTCTTCGGGAGACGCGTCGGCCGCCGGACCACGCTGGTGACGGCGGGCATCGCCGTCGCCCTCGGCGTCACCGGCACCGCGGTCGCCTCGACGTACCGGTTCGGCACCGAGCAGGTCGGCCAGACCACGGCGGACGGCCAGGTCATCTCCAGCGACCAGTACATCAAGCCGTACGGCGACCGCACCGTCATCGACGACGGCAAGATCATGTCGTCCTCGGTCAGCCCGGACGGCACCCACCTCGCGGCCGCGGTCGCCGACGGTGACGCGTCGCTGGTCATCATGGACCTGGCGACCGGGCAGGTGAAGCAGAAGGTCGGCACCTCCACGGCGGACGACCTGCGCATCAGCAGCGGCTCCGTCGGCCAGGAGAGCCCGGCGTACTCGCCCGACGGCAAGCAGCTGTGGCTGGGCCAGAGCGACGGCTACACCAGGTTCACCGTGAACCCGGACGGCACCCTCTCCAACCCGACGACCGTCTCGATACCGGCCGACGGCTCCCGGCACGCACTCGTGGGTGCGGCGGTGTTCTCGGCCGACGGCGCCACCGTGTACGCCGCGGTCAACGGCCAGAACCGGGTGGTCGCCATCGACGCGGCGACCGGGACCATCGAGCAGAGCTGGACCGTGGGCAACGCCCCACGTGGCGTCGCCCTGGTCGGCGACAAGCTCTACGTCAGCAACGAGGGCGGCCGTCCGGCCGAGGCCGGCGACACCACGATGAACTCCTACGGCACCCAGGTGCCGGCCGACCCGAAGACCGGTGCCACCACCAGCGGCACGGTCAGCGTCATCGACCTGGCGAACCCGTCCACCGCCGTCAGGAGCATCGACGTCGGTCTGCACCCGACCGCGGTGTACGCCGCGAAAGGCGCGGTGTTCGTCACCAACACCGCCGACAACAACGTGTCGGTCATCGACACCCGCAAGGACAAGGTCGTACAGACCATCGCCACCCAGCCGTGGCCGGAGGCGTCGGTCGGCTACGAGCCCGACGCGGTGACGCTCACCGACGACGGTCATCTGCTGGTGACGCTCGGCCGCGCCGACGCGGTCGCCGTCTACCGGTACAAGTCTGCGCAGGAGCCCGCCAGTTACGTCGGCCTGCTCCCGACGGACTACTTCCCCGCCGAGATCGCCAGCGCGGGCGGGAAGGTGGTCGTCTCCAACACCCGTGGTATCGACGCCCGCCGCCCCGACAGCGCCGGCCACGGCACCCACGACACGACGTCGAGCCTGACACGGTTCACCCTGCCGGACGACAGCGTCATCAGGGCCCAGACGGCCAAGGTCTTCCAGCAGAACGGCTGGACGGGCGGTTCGGTCACGACGGCCGGAGGCAACAGCCATGCCGGGCCGGTGCCGGTCCCGGCGCGGCTCGGCGCTCCCTCGACGATCAAGCACGTCTTCCTGCTCGTCAAGGAGAACCGGACCTACGACCAGGTCTTCGGCGACCTGCCGCAGGGCGACGGCGACTCGTCGCTCACGCAGTTCGGCGAGAACGTGACGCCCAACCAGCACGCCCTGGCCCGGCAGTTCGGGCTGTACGACAACTTCTACGACGTCGGCACGAACTCGGCCGAGGGCCACAACTGGCTGATGCAGGCCGACGATCCGGAGTACACCGAGTCCTCGGCCGGTGAGTACACGCGCAGTTACGACACCGAGGACGACGCTCTCGGCCACCAGAAGTCCGGCTTCATCTGGACCGGTGCGCAGGCGGCCGGCAAGTCCGTCAAGGACTTCGGCGAGTTCCAGTCGATCGAGAGCAAGCCGTCCGGTGCGACCTGGCAGAACCTGTACTGCGACGCCAAGAACATGGACGCGACGGGGCAGGGGACCGCCTACCCCATTCGGACCGGATCGGCGATCCCCTCGCTCAACAAGGTGGCGGTGCCCGGTTTCCCGCTGTTCGACCTCAGCGTTCCGGACGTCTACAAGTACCAGATCTGGAAGCAGGACTTCGAGAAGAACGGTCCGGCGAACCTGAACATGTTCTGGTTCTCCAACGACCACACCGGTGGTCCGGCGAGCCCGGCCGCCGAGGTCGCGGACAACGACCTCGCGGTCGGCAGGATGGTCGACGAGATCTCGCACAGCAAGTACTGGAAGGACTCGGCGATCTTCGTCGTCGAGGACGACTCCCAGGCCGGCCTCGACCACGTCGACGGCCACCGTGCCCCGGTCCAGATCATCAGCCCCTGGGCTCGGCACGGCAAGGTCGACAACCACTACTACTCGCAGATCACCATGATCCGCACCATCGAGCAGATCCTCGGGATCCACCCGATGAACCAGAAGGACAGCGCGGCCACCCCGATGTTCGGGGCGTTCACCGGGAAGCCGGACAACGCGCCGTTCACGGCAGTGGCCAACCGGACCTCGCTGACCGACGGCCTGAGCACCCAGCCCCCGTGCGGCGCGGACACCCCGGCGCCCCAGGACCCCGACGCGGCGCCCGCGCCGACGACGAAGAAGGTGCCGGCGGACAAGCAGCAGATCGCGGCGCAGTGGAAGACCTGGGAGTCGCACCAGCGGCTGACCGGCCCGGGTGCCGTGCCCGACTACGCGAACCCCGTCCAGATGAACCGCCTCACCTGGTACGAGACGCACAACTGGACCAAGCCGTACCCCGGCGACAGCAAGATCTACGCGCCGGACGACGTCCCGGGGGCCTACCTCCCGTCGCCGGAGTCCGACGGCTGACACACACCGGTCGCGGCGGACACCCCTGGCCGGCGGCCTCGCCGGCCGGGGCTCCCCCGTCGAGATCAGGACCTGTCGCGGATCGGGCGGTGGTCCACCGGTCGGGCCGTCGGCAGGAACTGCTTCCAGGCGAGCTCGCCACCGGCGGCCTCCATCACCAGCCAGGGATTCCAGAAGTCACGGTAGAGCGCGATCCGGCCCTGCTCGAAGCGCACCACCGACAGGTAGGTCTGCTGGTACCGGTTCCCGGTGGCGAGCAGAGTGCACTCGCCGGTGAAGGCCGCGATGACCAGACCGTCCTCACCCGCGCTGTAGAACTCGGGCTCGGAGAACTCGACCTTGAGCTGCTCACGGAACATCGTCATCTGGGCGAGCAGCGCCTCCCGGCCCTGCATCCGGGAAGGAACGCCCCAGGCCGGGTACGGGAATTCGAGGATGCCGTCCTCGGCGAAGAGGTCGGTCCACTCCTCGATCCTCGCCTCCGCGAGCAGGTCCAGGCTGTGCCTGAACAAGCCCTTCAGCTCCTGCGACCTGGTCATACCGGTGTTCCTCTCCCTGGGTCGTGGTGCCGCGTCGCGCGGACGGCGGTCAGCGGGCGGGGGCGAGGATGCCGGCGAAGATCCGGTCGATCGCCCGGTCGGGCAGCAGCCTGGCCGCCACACGGCTCGCGACCGCGTCCCGGCCGACGCCGTAGCGGGTCCTGGGCCGCTCGGCGACCAGCGCCCGGAAGACCACCCGGGCGACGTCGTCGGGGATCGTACGGCTGGTCCGGGCCCGGGTCCCGTTGGTCACCATGAACCGCGGGAACGTGCCGCGGTAGAACTCCTGGACCGGCTCCGGGGCGCTCTCCAGCGCCCGGCCGCCCGCGTCGGACATCTTGTCCCAGAGCGGGGTCAGGACGGCGCCCGGCTGGACCACCACGACGGGGATCCGCTGCGGGGCGAGCTCGCGGCGCAGCGAGTCACTGAGCGCCTCCTTGGCGAACTGGCTTGCGGCGTAGGCGCCGAGGTAGGGCAGTGCGATGTTCCCGAGGCCCGAGCTCACGTTGACGATCCGTCCGGTGCCGGCCCGCAGCAGCGGCAGGAACCCCTGGATCATCAGCAGTTGACCCGTCACGTTGACGTCCAGCTGCCGGCGCATGAGCTCGCCCGGCACACACTCCAGCGGAGCCGTGACGGCGATGCCCGCGTTGTTGACCAGCCCCCACAGCCCGGCCTCACCGGCCGACCCGGTGACCTCGTGCACGGCGGCCTGGACCGACTTCTCGTCCGTCACGTCGACGACCACGGGGGTCAGCCTTCCGGCGGCGGCCAGGCGCAGCCGCTCCCCGTCCTCGCGGCCGCGCACTCCGGCGAAGACATGGAAGCCCACCCGCGACAGATGGAGCGCGCAGGCCTCCCCGAGCCCCGAGGAGGCTCCGGTGATGACAACGGCCCGGCCCGCGGGTGAGATCGGCCCCGACGATTTCGACACGTGCTTCCTCCAGGATCAGGACATGGAGGCGAGTGCTCCGGGTTTGTCCGCTGATGACCGGTGTCGGCCGCGCCCCACAGTAGAGGGCGTCGACGGAAAGGCCGGGGATGAACTCGCACGGCGGCCAGGGCCGGCTTCACCCGGTCCGACCACGCCGGTTTCCGCCGTGTGCGCCACGCGGGTGAGGGCAGCGCGGCCGTAGAGGTGAAAGAAACAGGACCGGCCGCCACCGTCGGGTTGCGCTCCTCCACGACCGGCCAAGGATGGTTTGTCCGAAACCTTCCCCCTCCTCCTCCGAAGGACGCAGCATGGCCACTGCGGCACATGACGTCATCAGCACCAAGAACGAGCGTGCGTTCGAAACCATGGACGCCAACCACGACGGTTACGTGGACTGGTCGGACTACCAGAAGCTCGCCGACCGCTACCTCCAGGCATACAAGCTCGGCAAGGACGACCGCCGCGCCAGGGCACTCCAGGCCTTCTGCCAGATGTACTGGCTGGAGCTGCTGCGCCACGCGGGCGTCCCGGGAGACCGCCTCACGAAGGACCAGTTCGTCACGGCCAGCCGCCTCGCGAGCATCGACACCAGTCGGCTCAACGTGGCCGAGGGCACCGCGGACGTGATCTTCGACGTCATCGACGTCGACGGCGACAACCAGATCAGCAAGGCGGAGTTCTCCCGCTTCCTGAAGGACGTGTGGCGGGTCGACGCGCCCGACGCGATGGACATGTTCACCAGGCTCGACACGGACGGGGACGGCTCGATCTCGCGCCACGAGCTGACCCGTGCGCTGCGTGAGTACTTCCTCTCCAACGACGCGGAAGCACCGGGCAGCCTGTTCTTCGGGCACATCTGAGCGGCTCACACGAGCCGGCACCACGACCGCACCCCGTGCCCATCCGGTGGGCACGGGGTGCGGTCGTCCTCGCCCGTTCTGCCAGCCGGGTGACGCGAGGGCGCCCGAAGAGTGAAGTCGCGGTTCATCCGCACCGTCCGGGCCGCCCTGTTCGCGAGCTTGGATATGTTTGCCGCGCCCCCACCCCGCCGCCGGCCCAGAGGTGTGAGGGCGTCCCAGGCATATCGCAGAAGGCAGCTCGACGAGCCGTGAAAGGGCACCTCATGCTCACGCAGCACCCTCGCGCGTCCGGCGAAGTGAGGACCCTCCGCCACCCGCTCGACGTGGGCGGCGGCCGCGGAAGCACCGCGGCGCACCATGCCGTGCGGATCACCGGCGCCGGCGTCGGCGCATGCCGATGACCTGCGGCGGACACTTCCAGAACCAGGTGGCGCTGATCACCGGTGCCTCCCGCGGCATCGGCCGTGCGCTCGCCCGCACCCTCGGGCGCGGCGGGGCCACCGTGGTGGTGAACTACAAGAGGAACGCCGATCTGGCGGAGAAGACCGTGGCCGGCATCGAGGAGGCGGGCGGGCGCGGTCTCGCGGTCCGGGCGGACGTCGAGACGGTCGAGGGGGTGCGGAGTCTCTTCGCCACGGTGAAGACCGAGTTCGGCCGGCTGGACCACTTCGTCTCCAACGCCGCCGCGGGTGCCTTCAAGAACATTCTCGACCTGAAGCCCCATCACCTGGACCGCTCGTACGCCATGAACCTGCGGCCGTTCGTGCTCGGCGCGCAGCAGGCGGTGCCGCTGATGGATGCCGGAGGGCGGATCGTGGCCCTGTCGAGCTACGGCAGCATCCGGGCCTTTCCGACGTACGCGGCTCTCGGCTCCATGAAGGCCGCACTCGAATCCTGGGTGCGCTACATGGCGCTGGAGTTCGCCCCGTACTCGATCAACGTGAACGGGGTCAGCGGCGGCCTGATCGATTCCGACTCGTTGGAGTACTTCTACGGCGTGCCCGGGATGGCGGACATGGCCTCGGTGCTCGACCGCATCCCGAAGCGACGCCCGGGCACGGTCCAGGAGGTGGCCGACACGATCGCCTTCCTGCTCTCGCCCGGCGCCGAGTACATCACCGGCCAGACGGTAGTGGTGGACGGCGGACTGAGTGTGCTCGCCCCTCCGTTCTTCGCCGACACCTCGGCGCCGCTCAGCCTGCCCGAACGGCCGACGGGGGCGGACTAGGCCGTGGGCCGGGCAGACCTCGTCCCGATGGCACGGCCGTTCCCCGCGCACCCGGGAACCGGCCGGAAGGCGACGACCCCGCTGCCCTCCGTCTTCACCCTGCACCGGGAGATCCCCGTAAGGTTCGAAGGGAACCTCGACAAGTGGACATGAACGATCAAGCGTCGCACCAGCTGACGGCGTATCAGCGTGACCTGTGGTCCGTCGGCTCCCGGGCCCCGGAATCACCGCAGTTCAACGCCGTTCTCCACGAGCGTCTGCGGGGCGCCGTCGACCGCGACAGGCTCGTTTCCCGCGCGGAGGGCGTGCTGCACCGCCATGAGACGTTCCGGCTGCGCTTCGACGACAGCGCCGGCACTCCTTCGCAGTGGGTGACGCACGAGCCTGTCCGGGTCGCCGTGGTCGATCTTTCGCGCGAACCCGCGCCGGACGCGGCCTGCGCCGAGTGGATGCGTCGTTCGATGGCGAGCGCCCTGCCGCTCTCGCGCGGTTCCCTGGTCGAGGCCACGCTCCTTGTGGAGGGTCCGGACGTCACGCATCTGCACATCAAGGCCCACCACATCATCGCCGACGGCTGGACCCTCGACCGGCTCAGCCGCGAGATCGTCGAGGACTACGTCCACGCGCCGCAGGGCGTTCCGCAGGGGGCGGACCCTCGGCACTCCTCCTACCTGCCGTTCGTCGTGGAGGACGCCTCCTACCGCGCGGGCCCGGACGGCGACCGCGACCGCGCCTTCTACCGGGATTACCTCCTCGACGCGGCACCCTCGCTCTTCACCCGTGCGACGAGCGGGGGCGCGGGCGACCGCGGCCACTGTTCCCTCGTGATCGACAGCGCTCTCGTCGGCCGGATCCGCACCGCCGGCTTCTCGCCGTTCACGTACCTCGCCGCCGTGCTCGGTACGTACCTGACACGCCTGCACCGCAGCGAGGAGGTGGTCCTCGGGATCCCGTTCCTCAACCGGCCGGCCGAGCGCCACAAGGGCGTCCTCGGTGAGTTCGCCAACATCCTGCCGCTGCGGGTCGCGGCACCCGGCCGGCGGACCCTGCGGGAACTGCTCGCCCGGACCCAGGAGGCGACCCGGGCCCTCAGGCGGCATGAGCGGCTCTCGCTGGGCGACATCCTGCCCGCACTGCCCACGGCGGCCCAGGGCCCGCGGCAGCTCTTCGACGTGACGCTCTCCTACATGCACTGGCCCCCGCCGGACCGGATCCCCGGAGTCGAACGGCGGCGGTCCCTGATGGCCCTCTCCCACGACCGGGACGCGCTGAACGTTCTGGTGTCCGCCTTCGACGACACGGCCGACATCCACGTCGACCTGAACTACGCCCGCGACGTCTTCGACGAGGACCTGCCCATCGCATCGGTGGCCGGCCACCTCACGACCCTGCTGCGGCTGGGCCTGGACATGGCGGACCGGCCCCTGTCCGAGGTCCCGATGCTCACGCCGGCCGAACACGAGGACCTGACCGCCGGACGGGCCGTCGGCCCGGAGGTGCCCGTCGCGGACGAGGCCACCCTGCACGGCCTGTTCGAGGCCCAGGCCGCCCGCCGGCCGGACCGGACCGCCGTCAGCGGGGCGGCCGGGGAGACGCTGACCTACGCCGAACTCGACGAGCGGTCCAACCGTGTCGCGCGGGCCCTGCGGGCGGAGGGCGTCGGCCCGGACGACCGGGTCGCGGTGATGATGGAGCGGGGGCCGCAGCTGCCGGTCGCGCTCCTCGGCACTCTGAAGTCCGGCGGCGCCTACGTACCGGTGGACCCCGGCTACCCCGCCGAGCGGGTCCGCCACCTGCTGCGCGACAGCCGTGCCAAGGTGGTGATCGTCGATGACGGCGCGCCCGCCGGCCCGCCCGGGGACGCGCGCGTGCGGCGCGTCGGTGAACTGCTCAGCGGCAGCGGCGCCCCGGTCGAGCCGCTCGCCACCTCCCGTGACCTCGCCTATGTCATCTACACCTCCGGCTCCACCGGGCAGCCCAAGGGCGTCATGGTCGAGCACCGCAGCGTGGTCAACCGCCTCGCGTGGATGCAGCGTCGCTACCCGCTCGGCGAACGGGACGTCCTCCTGCAGAAGACGCCCGTCTCCTTCGACGTCTCGGTGTGGGAGCTGTTCTGGTGGGCCGTCGAGGGCGCGGCCGTGGCCCTGCTGCCGCCCGGGAGCCACCGGGACCCGCGCGAGGTCCTGCGGGCGATCCGCGAACACCGGGTCACCGCCGTGCACTTCGTCCCCTCGATGCTCGGCCCGTTCCTCGACCTGCTGGAGGAATCGGCCGCCTCACGCGAGGCCGTCCGGACCCTGCGGCACGTCTTCTGCAGTGGCGAGGCCCTGCCCGCCGACCGGGCCGAGCAGTTCAACCGCCTGGCCGAGCGGTGCCGTCGCGAGGGCGGCGCCGAGCACCCGGTACGGCTGGTGAATCTGTACGGCCCCACCGAGGCGACGGTCGACGTCTCGTTCCACGACTGCCCGGGCGACCCCGCCCACGGCATCGCGCGGGTGCCCATCGGCCGGCCGATCGACAACACCAGGCTGTACGTGCTGGGCGCCGACGACCTGCCGCAACCCGTGGGGGCCGTCGGCGAACTGTGCATCGGCGGAGCCGGTGTCGCCCGAGGCTATCTCGACCGCCCGGAGCTGACCGCCGAGAAGTTCGGCGCCGACCCGTTCGTGCCGGGCGGCCGCCTCTACCGCAGCGGGGACCTGGCCCGGTGGCTCGCGGACGGCACCCTGGAGTACGTCGGGCGGATCGACGGCCAGGTCAAGATCCGCGGCAACCGCGTCGAACCCGACGAGGTGGCAGCCGCCCTGCGCGCGGTGCCCGGCGTACGGGATGCCGTCGTGGTCGGCGACACCACCTCCGACCGGGGAACGGTCCTGGCCGGCTACTACGTCGCCGAGACCCCGATCGACACGGTACTGCTGCGCGAACGGCTCGGGCGCACGCTGCCGGCGTTCATGGTCCCGGCGTCCTTCACCCGCATCGACGGCATTCCGCTGACCCCCGCAGGCAAGGCCGACCGGCACGCGCTGCCGGCACCGCGCCACGCCCCGGAAACCACCGGGGGCGGGCGGCCGCGCAACCGTACCGAGGCCGTCCTGGCCGAGGTCTGGGCCGGTGTCCTGGGCCATGCGGCCGTGGGGGTCCACGACGACTACTTCGCCCTCGGGGGCGACTCGATCCTGATGCTCAGGGTGCGCGCCGAGGCGGAGGCCCGGGGTCTGCGCTTCTCGCTCACCGACCTCCTGAGGAACCCGACGGTGGCCGGCCTGGCCGCGCACGCCGAGGACTGCGACGCACGCGGGACAGCGGCCGTCCCGGCCCCGTTCGCCCTTGTGGCCGATGTCGACCGGGCCCGCCTGCGGGACGCCGAAGACGCCTTCCCGCTGACCCGGCTCCAGCTCGGCCTGATCTACCACAGCCGCCGGCACGAAACCTCGGCGAGGTACCGGGACGTCTTCCGCTACACCCTTCACATGCCCTGGAACGAGGAGGAGTTCCGCCGCTCCTTCGACCGGCTGACGGAACGGCACCCGGCGCTGCGCTCGGCCTTCGACCTGGCCGGCGCCGAACCTCTGCAGGTCGTCCGTCCCCGGGTGCACGGCGGCCTGGAGATCGCCGACCTGCGTGGCCTCGACAGCGCGGCGGCCGAGGCCGCGGTGCGCGCACACATCGAGGAACGCCGCCGCCACCCCTACGTGTTCGACCGGGCGCCGCTGTACCTGTTCCGCGCGCATGTGCGGCCCTCCACCGTCGACCTCGTCCTCGGCTTCCACCACGCGCTCCTCGACGGCGGCAGCGTCGCCACCCTGCTCCGGGAACTGCTCCAGGACTACGCCCACGGCCTCGGCCTGGAGACCGGCCCCGTCGACGGCACCGCGCCTCCCTCACCGGCGGCCCACGTACGGCTGGAGCAGACCGCCCTGCGTTCGCGGGAGGCCCGGCAGTACTGGCGGGAGAAGCTGACCGGCTGCGAGCCCCTGCCGGTCGAGGCGTTCTCCCCCCACCTGCCCGGTGCCGGCCACCAGCCGGCCTCCCGGCGCGTCGACCTGCCCGGCGCCCTCGTCGCGCAGGTGCGGCACTTCGCGGCCGAACACGCCCTTCCGGTGAAATCCGTACTCCTCGCGGCGCACGGCCTGACACTGGCCGTGCTCGCCGGCACCCGTGACGTGACCACGGGCCTGATCACCCACGGCCGGCCCGAACTGGCCGGGGCGGAGCGCAGCGCCGGACTCTTTCTGAACACCGTTCCCGTGCGCCTGGACACCGCACGGGACAGCTGGCTGGACGTGGCGCGCGAGAGCTTCCGGCAGGAACGGGAAGGCCACCCCCACCGCCGCTACCCGCTGAGCGCCATCCAGGAGGACCACGGCGGGCCCGTCCTGGACACCGCCTTCAACTACGTGCACTTCCACCAGCTTTCCCACGTGCTCGGCCTGCCCGGTCTGCGGCTCACGGAGTTCCGCACCTGGGAGGAGAACGACTTCCGGCTGCTGGTGAACGCGGTCACCGAACCGGACGGCACCGGCATGTGGCTGCGCGTCGACTGCGACGGCGCGACGTTCTCCGCCGAGCAGGGCGATCTCTTCGCCGCCCGCTACCTGGGCATCCTGCGCCGCATGGTGGAACAGCCGTACAGCCCACCGGACTTCGCCTTCCTCGCCCCCCGGCCGGTCCTCGCCTCCCCCGCGGAGCACCCCACGGTCGTGGCGCGCTTCGCCGAACAGGCCGCGCGCACCCCGGACGCGACCGCCCTGGTCATGGGCGAGGAGCGGTGGAGCTACGCCCGGCTGGCCGAGGCCGTGGACAACGTGGCCTGGCGGCTGGGCGCGCTCGGCGCCCCGGCCGGCGCCCGGATCGGGATCGCGATGGACCGGTCCCCGCTGACCATCGCCGTGCTCCTGGGCGTCATGCGGGCCGGGTGCGCGGTCGTCCCGATGGACGTCGGCTACCCGGCCCCCCGGCTGGCCGCGATGCTGGAGCAGGCCCGGCCCTTTCGCGTCGTGGCTCAGGCCCCGTACGCCCACCTCGCCGGTGACCCGGCGCTGCTGCTGCCCGCCGAGTCGGTGACCGGGCCGGCGCCGGCCTGCCGGGCGCGGGGCGGGACGGACGCCGCGAGCACCGCGTACGTCCTGTTCACCTCGGGCTCCACCGGGACCCCCAAGGGCGTCGCCATGCCGCACCGCACCCTGGCCGGCCTGGTGGCCTGGCAGGCCGGGGCGGCCAGTACGGCCGCGGGCGGTGTGACCCTGCAGTACGCACCGCTCAGCTTCGACATCTCCTTCCAGGAGATCTTCTGCACGCTGTGCTCCGGCGGCACGCTGTGTCTGGCGGGCGACGCCGAGCGGCGCGACATGCCCGCACTGCTGGGTCTGCTGGACCGCGAGCGTGTCGAGCAGGTCTTCCTCCCCCCGGTGGCGCTCCAGCAACTGGCCGAAGCCGCCGGCACGCTGGGCGTCACCCCACGGGCCCTGCGGATTCTGATCATCTGCGGCGAGCAGCTGCGCGTCACCCCCGAGATCCGCGCGCTGTGCGCAGCACTCCCGGGAGTCGTGCTGGAGAACCAGTACGGCCCGACCGAGACACACGTGGTCACCGCGTTCACCATGACCGGGGACCCGGCGGCCTTCCCCGCGCTGCCGCCGATCGGCGCCGCCATCGACGGGGCCGAGGTGCACGTCCTGGACGAGCGGCTGCGACCGGTTCCGGCCGGGGCGCGCGGCGACATCTACCTGGGCGGGGCCTGCCTGGCGGACGGCTACGAGGGCCGGCCGGACCTGACCAAGGAGCGTTTCCTCCCGCATCCCTTCGCGGACGGAGACCGCAGGCTCTACTACACGGGCGACCTCGGCATGGTGCTTCCCGGCGGAGATGTCGTCTTCCTCGGACGCGACGACGCCCAGGTCAAGGTGCGGGGCTTCCGCGTGGAGCCGGCCGAGGTGGAACTGGCCGTCACCGGCCTGGCGGAGCGGTGCCCGGGCCTGCGGGACGCCGCGGTCGTGGCGCGCCGGCGTGAGGACGGCGAGGTCTTCCTCGCCGCGTTCCTCCTCGGCGAGGGCACGGCCGAGGACCTGGCCGGCATCCGTGAGCGGTTGCGCGCCACCCTGCCCGACCACCTGGTGCCCTCGCATCTGCAATGGGTCTCCCGGTGGCCGCTGACCCCCAGCGGCAAGCGCGACGACGCCGCACTGCGCCGCGCCCCGCTGACCGCCCCCGGCCGCGCCCCCGATTCCGGGCCGCGCGACGCGTACGAGCGGGCGCTGACCGAGATGCTGGCCGACGTGCTGGCCCTGGACGCGGTGGGGGTGCACGACAGTCTCTTCGATCTCGGCGGCACCTCCCTGACCGCGATGCGGCTGGTCCTGCGGATCGAACAGCGCTACCGGGTGCACATCCCCCTGGCGGAGTTCATCGCGACACCCACCTGCGCCGGACTCGCGGCGCGGCTGCGCGACGGCGGGGCGAGAGCCGCGTTCGACGCCGTGGTGCCGATCCGCCCGCGGGGCACCCGCCCGCCGCTGTTCATGGTCCACCCGATGGGCGGCAACGTGCTGTGCTACGTCGGTTTCGCCCGGCACCTCCCGGACGACCAGCCGCTGTACGCGCTCCAGGCCGCCGGAGCCGAACCGGGCTCCACACCGCTGCGCAGTGTGGAGGACCTCGCGGACAGCTATCTCACCGCGCTGCGGACGGTGCAGCCGCACGGCCCGTACACCATCGGCGGATGGTCCTTCGGCGGCCTCGTCGCCTTCGAGATCGCGCGTCGCCTGCGGGCTGCGGGCGAGCGGGTGGCCCGCCTGCTGGTGCTGGACACCATCGCCCTGGGCCAGGGGCCGTGCGCCCCGTACGACGACGAGGCCCTGCTGGGGTGGTTCTTCCAGGAACTGCTCTGGCTGAGGGACGGCGGCGAGTCGCCCGCACCGATCATCCCCGCCGGACTGGGCTCGCCGGAGGAGAAGTTCGCGTTCATGGCCCGCGTCGCGAGCGAGCGGGGCGTCCTGCCGGCCGGCGGCTCCCGGTCCCTCATCCGCCGTCTGTTCGGCGTCTACCGGGCGAACTGGCTGGCGACGCTGGCCTATCGGCCGCCACGCGAGGACCAGGACCTCACGCTGATCCGCGCCGCGGAGCCGCTGCCCGCCGTCCTGTCCGCCATGCACCGCACCGCCGGAAGCCGCCATCAGGACCCCTGCAACGGCTGGAGCGCCATGACCAGCGGCCGGATTCAGCTCGTCCGCGTCCCCGGCGACCACCTGACGATCATGGAGGAACCGTACGTGGCGCATGTGGGCGCAACCGTCGCGGATCTGATCAGGACCGACTTCGCCCGAACCGGCCGGGAGAACTGACACCATGCCATCGGGACGGCCCGCGAAGGCCCTTGTCATCGGCGCCGGTATCGGCGGTCTGACCTGTGCGGTCGCGCTGAGACGCGTCGGCATCGACGTCGAGGTGTACGAGCGTGCCACCGAGCTGCGCGCCGCGGGCTCCGCTCTGTCGGTCATGAGCAACGCCGTCACGGCCCTGGCCACCTTGGGCATCGACCTCGGCCTGGACAAGCGCGGCCGGGCCGTGGAGTCGTTCACGGTGATGGACCGGCGCGGGCGGCGGATCAGGGACCTGCCGTTCAAGGACGCCTGCGACCGGGCGGGCGCGCCCACCTTCTGCCTGAGCCGCGCGGACCTCCAGGACGCCCTGCTGGCGGAGGCCGCGGACTGCCCGGTCAGCCTGGGGTCGACCGCCGTCGGCTTCGAGACCACAGGCGCGGGCGTCACCGTCCGCTTCGCGGACGGCCGTTCGGCGAGCGCGGACATCGTGATCGGCGCCGACGGCTTCAACTCCGCCGTACGGCGCCACCTCGTCGGCCCCGAGGCGGCACGGGACAGCGGCTATCTCTTCCGGCTCGGTATCGTCCCCTTCCGGCATCCGCGGGCCACGACGGGCGGCGTGCTCCACTACTGGGGCAGCGGACAGCGTTTCGGCCTCGTGGACATCGGCCACGGCCGCTGGTACTGGTGGGCGGCCATGAGCACGCCCGTCGACACGCCCGCCCCGGACCGCGTCAAGGACACCCTCAGGCGGGCCTACGCGGGCTGGGCCGAGGAGGTGCGGGCGGTGATCGAGGCCACGCCGCAGACGGACATCCTCACCGTGCCCTCCCGTGACCGGGCGTTCCTGGAGCGATGGGGCGACGGCCCCGTCACCCTGCTCGGCGATGCCGCCCACCCCATGCTGACCACGCTCGCCCAGGGGGCGGCCATGGCCATCGAGGACGCCGTCGTCCTGGCGCACACGCTCGCCGGGCCCGCAAGGGGCGACGACCTGGTGCGGGCGTTGCGCGCCTACGAAGAGCGGCGCCGCGACCGCACCAGGGCGATGGTGGCGGAGTCCCGCGCGATGAGCGACCTGGAGCAGGCGGCCGACCTCCGCCGGCGACTGGTCCGGGACGGCTACTTCCGGCTGGTGCCCCGCCACGTCCTCGCCCGGCGGACGACGCGGGCCCTCACTTTCCCGGACGGCCCGGCCGCCGCGTCCGGCGAGGTCCGGCGCGAGCTCAGCCCGGTGGAGCGCCTGTACTGGATCGTCGACCAGACCTCCCCCCTCAACGTCATCGCCCGGGCCCGCGTCCACGGACACCTGCCCCTGTCGCTGCACCGCCGTGCCCTGGACGCCCTCCAGGTCCGGCACCCCCTGCTGCGCGTCGCGATCGCCGACGACGGCACCGGGGCGCACCCCGCCTTCACACCGCTCGACGGGCGGCAGATCCCGCTTCGGCACGTCGACGTGCCGCCGGACGATCCCGCGGCCGACACCCGATGGGAGCGCGAGGTCGACGACCGCGAGCTCGCGGAGGGCGTCGACTGGCGCACCGGGCCGTTGCTGCGCGCGGTGGTGATCACCTCGGGAGGGACGGGCGGGGAGGCCGAAGGGAACGTCCACGACCTGCTGCTGACGGCACCGCACACCATCACCGACGGCAGGACGTGCCTGTCCCTGCTCCGGGAGTGGATCGAACTCGCCGCCCAACTGGACGGTGGCGCACCGCACTTGGCCACGTCGCGACGGGCACTGCCCTCGACGGAGGACCTGCTCCCGCGTCGCCACCGCGGCGCGGCAGGTGTCGCGGGGCTCAGGGCCATGATGCTGCGGGACCGGCGGGCGGCCGGGAGGCACCCCGCGCAGCGGCTCGTCCCCAGCCGCCAGGTCCCGTTCGGGCAGCGGCGCACCCGGATGGTGCACAGGTTCCTCACCGCCGACCAGTTGGATCTGCTGGTGCGGGCGGCCAAGCGGCACGGCACCACGGTCCACGGAGCCCTGGCCGCCGCGATGGTGACGGCGGTCGCCCGGGACGCGGGAACCCAGGCCGCCGCACACTTCTCGATCGGCTCGCCGGTCGACTTCCGCGGTGACCTCGAGCCGGCCGTCTCCCCCGACGAGGTCGGCACCTTTGTGGCCACTGTCGCCTCCCGCGTCCGTTACGAGCCGGGGAAGCCGCTGTGGCCCATGGCCCGGGCGATCAGCCAGGACCTGGTGCGACGCCGGACGCGCCAGGAACACCTGGCCACGATCAGCCTGCCGCGCTGGGCCGGACTCAGGTCGCCGGCCGACGGCGAGTCATTCATGCGGTTCATGGACGAGAAGGGGCCGGTCAACCTGTGCCTGTCCAACGTCGGCCGCTACGAGTTCCCCGACCGGGCGGGCTCGTGGCAGGTCCGCGACGCCCAGTTCGTCGCGGGCATCTCGGTGATGGGCGCCATCGTGGCGACAGCCACCACCACTCATGGCGGACTCGCCTGGAACTTCAGCCACGTCGAGGACCTGATCCCGGCGCCGCGCGCACGGCGCATCGCCGACGACTCCGTTCGCACCGTGCTGTCCGCCCTCTCCGAGTGAGTCCCCGCGCTGCCCTCGGACCCGAACCCGCTGGACACCCCCTCTTCGAAAGGTCCACGCCGTCATGACCGCTGCTCCGATCCAGACACTGACGCGGCGCCGTGTCCTGCCCGTCGGCGAGAACGGCTCTCTCTGGAAGGCCCGTCCCTCGTGCGGGGTCTTCGAGTTCCGCGGCAGGCGTCTGCGGCTCACGGTGGAGGACCCCGCCGAGGTCCTGTTCCCGACCGACTGCGGGCTGAGCCTGATCGCCGCGCTGTCCGGTGACCGCGCTCCTGACCTGAAGGGCGTCAACGCCCTGGACATCGGGGCCGGTTCGGGTCTCTACAGCGTCGCCCTGCTCGCGGCCGGCGCCGAGCGGGTGACCGCTCTGGACATCAACCCCGCCTTCGCCGCCCAGACCGCGGCGAACGTGGTGGCCAACGGTCTCGATGCCTCGCGGCTGACCTGTGTCACCTCGCCGCTGGAGGAGTACACACCGGACGAGATGTTCGACCTGGTGATCACCAATCCGCCGCACCTGCCCCACGACCCGAGTTACGCGAGGGAAGACGGCCTGGAAACCGCTCTCGTCGCCCGAAGGGGCGGCCGCGCGGTGTACGACTCCGTCGTCGAGCAGATGGACACGCTCCTCGCGCCGGGCGGCACCCTGCTCATGGCGCACTCCTCGCTCGCCGACATTCCCCGGACCGTCGCGGAACTCACCGCGCGTGGTTATGAGGGCGACACCCTCGAGATCTTCGAGATGGACATTCCGCTTCTGGCGTACGCCGAGCACAAGGACACCATGCTGGGCCTCCTGAAAGAACAGCGGGCAACCGGCCGGGCGGAATTCGACGGGGCGCGCTTCACGGTGCACGCCCTGATGTTCCGGCGCCCCGCTGAACGCCGCTGACGGAGACGACCGGTGTGTCCGGGGCGCCGGCCTCCAGGCCGACGGTATTCAGCCGGAACTCGTCACCGGCCCGCTCACCGGCGTCCGCCCGGCGCCCCGGAGGGCCACTGGAGCAGCATCCGGCCCCAGGACATCCCCGCGCCGAAGGTGATCATCAGGATGGTGTCCCCGGGCCGGATCCTGCCGTCCCGCACCGCCACATCGAGCCCGATCGGAATGGACGCGGCGGCCGTGTTGCCCAAATGGTCCCCGGTGATGACGAGTTGCTCAGGCTCGAAGCCCGCCGCACGGGCGACCTCCTCGACGAGTCGCGGATTGGCCTGATGGCTGATCACATGGTCGATCTCACCCAGGGTGATGCCGCGTTCCTTCACGGCGTCGGCGACCAGATCCGGGAACTTCTCCCTGACCAGGGCGGCGATGTCCCGGCCGGCCATCCTGAGATAGTGGTCGTCGGGCGCGGGCATCACCGGCGGCACGGGGATCCTGGGGCCGCCGCTGACGTAGTGCGCGAGCCGGCCGTCCGTGCCGAGTTCCGCGCTGAAGATCCCCTCGCCCTCCGGTACCCGGCCGAGCACCACGGCCCCGGCCCCGTCGCCGAACAGCGGATACGTCCGGCGGTCGGCCGGATTCATGTAGCGCGAATACGTGTCGCTCGCGGCGACCAGCACATATTTCCGGTGCGGATTCGCGGCCAGCAGGCCGCGGCCGATCTCGCAGGCGACGAGGAAACCCGCGCACGACGCGTTCACATCGAATGCCGCCGCACCGTGGGCCCCGATCGCGCCCTGCAACCGGACGCCGACGCCCGGCACCGGCCGGTCCGCGGTGGATGTCGCGAGCACCACCGCGCCGAGCTCCGAGGGCGACACCCCGGCTGCTTCGAGTGCCGCCGTGGCCGCGTCGATCGCGAAGTCCAGGCTCGTCTCGTCCTGGGTGGCGAAGCGCCGTTCCAACACACCGATCCGCTCGGTGATCCAGCTGTGCTCCACACCGATCAGACCGGCGACCTCGCTGCTGGGCACACGCCTTTCCGGCAGGGACGAGCCGGTTCCGAGAATGCCCACTTCGGCGCGCCCAGCAGGTCCAGGTGAGCTGTACCCAGCCATGCAAACTCCATGTGAGGGAAAGCGGGGGGGGAGGCTTCCTGCTCCTACGGATATTCGCTCGCGAGCCTTTTTCGGATGCCCCTGATGTCGTTATGCCGGGGACTTTACGGTCTCGTGGGTGACTTCACGCTTCAGGTCGACTGGCGTGGCGTGGAAAAGCAGCGGATCACCACGCCAGTCAGGACGCGGCGGCAGATGCGGGCCTCGGGCGGAAACTCGCCACGAGAATGTGCAGGCTGACGGCGAGGGCCCACGCGGGGAACACGAGCTCGGACCAGGCGACGCTGCGCGAGACGAAGAGCAGCGTCAGAGCGACGAGATAGCCGAGGAGGGCGAGCCAGCGCGGCAGGACTCCGAGCCGCTGCCCGATGGTGGAGGTCGTGAGCGTGAACACCGCGGCCATGCGCATCGCGTAGGTCGTCAGGAGGCTGTAGGTGACGTGACGGCCGAATGACCACACTTGCAGCCTGGATCCGGCCCCGGACGCGTCGGCCGTGACCAGTAGGCCGCCGGCCGCCGCCGAGGCCCCGAAAAGGGTCGCCACGAACAGCAGCCCGCTGCCCAGGAAGACCATGGCGAAGAACTGGTCCTCGGCCGCTCCGATGCGTGCGCGCACAGCGCCCATGAACCAGAGGAAGAAGATGCCCGCGAAGGGGATGAGGTCGAGCGCCGTCTGTACGGTACGCCGACGCGAGGCGTCGGTGACCCAGCTGTTGCCCATGTAGTCGGGCTCGTCCGGTAGCGCCACGCGGACCATGACGATGGCCGTGGCGAGCAGCAGGGCGAAGGCGATTCCCACCAGTCCCGCGGCTCGTGGAGTGCGCAGCGCCTGAAGCCTCGTCTCCATGGGCGGTCTTTCGCCTTCTCTCCCAGCGCGGGCGGCGGGGTCCGCCCCACGCGTCACGGACCGGACGGGACGCTGCGACCTCGCGCGGACGCCCAGGTGGCACTGAGACCAGCAAGCACCGGAACACGTCGACGTGCCACTGGGGCCGTCCACGCGGGTGACGCGCGCGGAGCACGGTGAGTCGGGCCTGTTCCGACGTGGCAAGGGCCATCCGAGTGACGGATAGTGGACCATGAGGGATCATTTCCGACATTTCGGAGCCGCTATGGACCGCTACCCTCCCATCGCCGAGCACGGCCTGGTGGGCGACCTGCAGACCGCCGCGCTCGTCTCGTCGCAGGGAGTCGTCGACTGGTTCGCGGCTCCCCGGTTCGACTCGCCCAGCGTCTTCGCCGCCCTGCTCGACCACGACGGCGGCGGGTACCTGCGGCTGGCCCCCGAGCACCCGGACCAGACCTGCAAGCAGCTCTACTACCCCGACACCGCCATTCTGGTGACCCGGTTCATGTCACCGGACGGCGTGGGCGAGGTGATCGACTTCATGCCCCCGGACCGGACCCGCACCGCCACCGACCGTCACACCCTCATACGCGTCGTGCGTGCCGTGCGGGGGACCGTCGGCTTCACGCTCGAGTGCCGGCCACGCTTCGACTACGGCCGATCCGGGCACCGGCTGGAAATCGGCGAGAAGACCGGCCTGTTCCGGTCCCCGGGGATGGACGCGCACCTGCAGACCTCGTTCCCGCTGGAGCGCGACGGTCAGGACGCGCGCGGCCGGGTGACCCTGAGCGCCGGCGAGTACGGCGGCGCCGTGTTCACGGTCTGCGCGTCCGGCGGCGAGGCACCCGCACCCCTCACCGTCGCCGGGCTCACCGCACAGGTCGAGGACACCGGCCACTTCTGGCAGGACTGGCTGCACCAGTCCCGGTACCGGGGCCGCTGGCCCGAGCTGGTGCACCGTTCGGTCATCACCCTCAAGCTCCTCACCTACGCCCCCACCGGCGCCCTCGTCGCGGCGGCGACCATGGGCCTGCCCGAGCAGGTCGGTGGGGAGCGCAACTGGGACTACCGGTTCACCTGGGTACGCGACGGCGCGCTGTCCGTGCGGGCCATGCTGGACCTGGGCTTCGTCGAGGAGGCCACCGCCTTCGTCCACTGGCTCGTGGACAGACTGCACGAGCGTGAGGGCAAGGAGGAGGAGCCGCTCCAGACGATGTACCGGATCGACGGCAACCCCGATCTGCCGGAGGAGACGCTCGAACACTTCGAGGGCTACCGCGGCTCCTACCCCGTCCGCATCGGCAACGGCGCCGCCGACCAGCTCCAGCTGGACATCTACGGCGAGGCCCTCTACGCGCTGTCCCAGGGCCGCGAGATCGGGCCGCAGGCCACCTACCGGGGATGGAAGGCGTTGGCCAGGACGCTGGACTGGCTGGCCGACACCTGGGACCGGCCGGACGAGGGCATCTGGGAGACCCGCGGCGGCCGCCAGGACTTCACCTACAGCCGGGTGATGTCCTGGGTCGCCTTCGACCAGGGGCTGAGTCTGGCCGAGCAGTTCCGCAGGCCCGCCGACGTGGAGAAGTGGCGCAGCGCCAGGGACGCCATCCTCGAGCAGGTCATGGAACGCGGCTGGAGCGAGCGGGAGGGCGCCTTCGTCCAGCACTACGACGGCGACGTCCTGGACGCTTCCCTGCTTGTCATGCCGAGGGTCCAGTTCGTCGCCCCGAGGGACCCGGCCTGGCTCGCCACCCTTGACGCGATGGACCGCAAGCTCGTCTCCGACAGCCTCGTCTACCGCTACGACCCTGCGGCGTCACCCGACGGGCTGCGCGGCTCGGAGGGCACCTTCAGTCTGTGCACCTTCCTCTACGTCGACGCGCTGGCCCGGGCGGGGCGGCTGTCCCAGGCCCGCTACACCTTCGAGAAGATGCAGACCTACGCCAACCACGTCGGGCTCTTCGCCGAGGAGGTCGGCCCGACCGGGGAGCAACTGGGCAACTTCCCCCAGGCGTTCACCCATCTGTCGCTCATCATGGCGGCCACCACCCTCGACAAGGCGCTCGACGCGGAGCAGGGGCGCTGACCCATGGTCACCCATACCCGTCGGGCAGGACCGCCACGGCTCACCGCGGACGAGTTCGGCGTGCTGTACCGGCGCCTGCTCTCCCAGGCCGCCTGGGCCTCGGGAGACCGGGGCGCTCTGGACGCGCTCACTCCCGACCGGATGGTGGCCGCCACCCGGGAGGTGCGGACCGGCCGGACGGTGACACTCGCCGCGCCGGTGGAGACGCTGCCCGGCCCGGACAATCCGGAACCCGCGAAGCACCGGATGAGCGGACAGCCGGACGAAGACACCTCCAGCGGGCTCCACTTCGCGAGGGACAGCTTCGCGATGAACGTGCACGGCGGCGTGTCCGCGAGCAGCGTCACGGCGGAGGGGGCCACGGCGCTCTCCGTGGAGGCGGCGCGCGACGGGATCGTCGGACGGGGCGTGCTGCTGGACATCCCCCGGCTGCGTGGCGTGCCCTGGCTCGAACCGGGTGATCACGTGAGCGCCGACGACCTCACCGCAGCCGAGACCGCCCAGCACGTCCGCGTGACCGAGGGCGACCTCCTCTTCGTCCGGGTCGGCCACCGCCGACGCCGCGCCGAACTGGGCGCGTGGCCCGCGGCGGACGCGCGCGCGGGGCTCCATCCGTCCGCGCTGGAGTTCCTGGCGGACCGGCGGGTCGCCGTGCTCGGCGGCGACGGGAACAACGACACAGCCCCGAGTTCCACCGAGGGCGTCGACTTCCCCGTGCACGTGCTCGCGATCCACGCCTTGGGCCTGCACCTGCTGGACTACCTGCAGTTCGAGGACCTGGCACCGGTCTGCGCGGCGGAGGGACGCTGGTCCTTCCTCAGCGTGATCGCCCCGCTGCGGCTGCCGGAAGCCACCGGATCACCGGTCAACCCGACAGCCGTGCTGTGACCCCGGTGCCCACGGTCGTGGTGGTCATGGGTGTCTCGGGATCCGGCAAGTCCACCGTGGGACTGCTCCTCGCGCGGCGCCTCGGGGTGCCCTTCCTGGAGGCGGACGACGTCCACCCGGCCGCGAACCGCGCCAAGATGGCCGCGGGCCGCCCGCTCGACGACGAGGATCGCCGTCCTTGGCTGCTGGCCGTCGCGGAATGGATCCGCGAGGCGACCGACGCCGGCCGGGGCGGGGTGGTGGCGTGTTCGGCCCTCAGGTACGCGTACCGGGATCTGTTCCGTGAGGCAGGCGCAGGCACGTGGTTCCTGTATCTGGCGCTCGACCGGACGACCGCCGGCCGGCGGGTCGCCGGACGCGTGGGTCATTTCATGCCCGCCCGGCTGGTGGACTCCCAGTACGCCACCCTCGAACCGCTGCGGCCGGACGAGCCCGGCCTGACCGTCGCCGCGGTGGCCGACCCGCAGACCATCGTCGAGCGGGCGGTGCGCGCCGTCCGGGCGGCGAGGTGAGTGCACACCTGTTCGACTCCGTCGGGTCGCCGGCATCCCACCCACCCGATAGTTTGGTATTCGACGCGGGACCCTCTCATGGCCGACGACCAGCACCACTACGACGTCATCATCGGTACCGGAGCGGGCGGCGGTACGCTCGCCCACCGGCTGGCCCCCACCGGCAAGCGGATCCTGCTCCTGGAGCGCGGCGACTACCTGGGAGCGGGACCCGCTTCGGCGTGAACCTCACCCAGGACGAGCACGGCCGGGCCACCCATGACAGCGTCTGCATCCGCTGCGACCGCGTCGACGGCTTCCCCTGCCTGATGGGCGCGAAGTCCGACGCGCAGGTGATCTGCGTGGACCCGGCGCTGAAGTACGACAACGTCACCATGGTGACCAACGCCGACGTGCGCCGCCTGGAGACCGACCCGACCGGACACACCGTCACCAGGGTCGTCGCCGAGCTGAGGAACGGAACGACGGAGGGGTTCAGCGCCGACATCGTGGTGGTCGCGGCCGGCGCGGTCAACTCCGCCGTCCTGCTGCTGCGTTCGGCGGGCGAAAAGCACCCCGGCGGCCTGGCCAACAGCTCGGACGTGGTGGGACGCCACTACATGCGGCACAACAACCTCGCGCTCATGGCGGTGTCGAAGGAACCGAACCCCACCAGATTCCAGAAGACCCTGGCGCTGAACGACTGGTATCTGGGCGCGGACGACTGGGAGTATCCGCTCGGCGGCATCCAGATGCTCGGCAAGTCGGACGCCGACCAGATCCACGGCGAGGCCCCGCGCTGGGCCGGTGCCGTCACACCGGCCGTGCGCGGCGAACCCCCCGCCGAGGATCACCAGCCGGCGGGGCGTGACGTGATCCCGCATCGGAGATCAGCCTCCGGTGGCGAAGCCGGGAAAGAGCGTCATTCCGCCGTCGACGTAGAGGGTGGTGCCGACGACGTAGTCGAGCAGGTCGGACGCCATGGCGACGACGGCGTTGGCGATGTCGTCCGGGTCGCCCACCCGGCGGTACGGGATCAGGCGCAGCAGATCGGCCTCGGCCTCGGGGGTGGACCAGGCGTCGCGGTTGATCGGCGTGCGGATGGCGCCGGGCGCCACCGCGTTGACCCTGATCCGCTTGGAGGCCAGCTCCTGGGCGAGGGTCTGCATCAGCATGCCCACACCCCCCTTGGAGGAGGCGTAGTTCACGTGCCCCGCCCACGGGACGATCTGGTGGACCGAGCTCATGCAGATGATCTTCCCGGCCGACCGGGAGACCTCCTCCACCACGCCGCGCCGGATGAACTCCTTGGCGGCCTCCCGCGCGCACAGGAACTGGCCGGTCAGGTTGACGTCGATGACCTTCTGCCACTGGGCGAGCGTCATCTCCGTCACGGCCGAGTCCCGCTGGAGACCCGCGTTGGCCACCATGATGTCGATGGTGCCGAACTCCTCGACCATCCGCGCGACCATGGCGGTCACCTGGTCCTCGTCGGACACGTCGGCCTCGTGGGCGTAGGCGCGGACCCCGAAGCCCTCGATCTCCTTCACGACGTTCTCGGCCTCGTGCGCGCCGGCGACGTAGTTCACCACGACGTCCGCTCCGGCCCGGCCCAGGGCGACGGCGGTCGCCAGCCCGATGCCCGAGTTGGCGCCGGTCACCAACGCCTTCTGGCCCTTGAGCAGCTGCGCGGACATGGTCCCGCGGTTCTCGACCTTCGCTGCCACCACGATCTCTCCTTCGGCGTTCGGACGGCACGCCCTCAGGAAGTGGGCGACGCGTAGAGGGAGGGCCGGGACTCGGCCGGTCGCCAGGACGGACACGGGAGCCGTGGCACACCCGGCCTCCAGACGAAAGCACCCTGCGCCGCGGGCGAGTCCGACTGGCGCGCCGCGCCGCCGATTTCGGCGGGGCATGTCACGCGGTCGGGCTACCGCGCCCCCGAGGTGGGGGGGCCGCCGCTGTGCGTCCGGCGGTGTCCGGGTACGCGGACACCGCCGGACGTGTGTCGGTCAGAACGCCGACAGGCCGTTCGGGGTGCCGTTGCCGGTGGGGGCGTCGTAGCCCGGCACCGCGGTGCAGAGGTAGTCGCCGTCGCAGGTGCCGGTGGAGCCGTCGGTCACGTCGTTGAGGCCCGTGGCCTGGGCGGAGTAGAGGCGGGAGGCGTCGGGGAAGGACTCGGGGTCGCCCGCGAGCGCGATCACTCCGGCCATGTACGGTGCCGAGGCGCTGGTGCCGCCGACGACCGTCCAGCCGCCGCTGCCTCGCGGCACGGAGGTGACGTAGACGGCGAGTCCGGTGTCGGGGTCGGCGACGGCGGAGACGTCCGCGATCGTGCGGCCGGGGCAGTCGGTGTCCTGCTGCCAGGCCGGCTTGTCGACCCAGGCCGAGCAGCCGCTGCCCGACCCGGCCCAGGCGGTCTCCTGCCAGCCGCGGTCGTTGTCGGCACGGGTGAGCGAGGTGCCGCCCACCGCGATGACGCCGGAGTACGCGGCCGGGAAGCTCGGGACCGTGTAGCCGGAGTCACCGGAGGAGGCCACCACCGCCACGCCGGGGTGGCTGAAGTCCTTGGCGAAGGCGGTCGTGCCGTGCGCCTCGGTGCCGCCGTAGCTGTTGGACACCTCGGTGGCGCCCAGCGCGACAGAGGTGTCCACCGCGGCGGCCAGGTCCGCCATGAGGGGTTCGTCGGCCTCGACCAGCAGGATGTTGCACTGGGGGCAGGCGGCGGAGGCCATCTCGAGGTCGAGCGCCGTCTCGACGGACCAGCCGCTGGGGGCACCGGATTCCGGCAGGGGGGCGGCGTCGCCGCGCTGGTTGACCTTGCGGAAGCAGCCGTTGTCCGTGGTGCACGGGGGCAGTCCGTAGGTCGCGCGGTAGACGGCCAGGTCGGCCTCGGCAGTCGGGTCGTCGTAGGCGTCGACCAGGGCGATGGTCTGGTCCTCGCCGCCGGTCGACGGCAGGTTGTAGGCGGCGCGCAGGTCCGCCGGGCCGTAGCCGTCGGGGAGATCCGTCTCGGCGGTGGTGCCACCGGCGCGCGCCTCGGCGGACGCGGCCGGTCCGCGTACTCCCAGGCCGCCGTCGACGTCGGTGCGGACGAGGGCGAGGCAGCGGGCCTGCCCGGCGGGGACGGCGTCGCAGGCGTGCTCGACGTTCGACTGTGCCGTGACGGTGCCGGCCGCCTGGGCGGTGCCGGCGGCGGGGATCGCAAGGGCCACGAGCAGTGCGGTCAGCGCGGGCCGCGCGGTGTGTATCAGGCGGACGGTCATCCGGGGATCTCTCTCCTGGTTCTCCTGGTCGGGGGCGGGTCTGGTCATGACGTGGTCGCCGCGACGGTGTAGGCGTGCGTGATGGTCTCGGTGAGCGCGTTGCCGTCGGCGTCGGCGGCGGTGACGCGGATCGCCGGGCTGGTGCCGCGCGCGGAGTCCGGGTTGGTCCAGCGGACCTGGTAGTGGCCCTTCGACCCGTGCAGGACGGTGTGCTGCCAGGTCTGGCCGTCGTCGAAGGAGACCTGCACGGCGGCGGAGGTGATCGCCGCCCGTGAACCGGCTCCGTCGAAGGTCACGTGCCCGATGTCCAGGCCCATGCTCTGAGTGGTCCGGTGACTGGTGTTCTGGTCGTCCGCGGCCAGGTCGAAGCGCGCGGTGAGCAGCGGCAGGACCATGCAGGGCGTGGACGCCGACTCTCCCTCGCAGGTGAACCGGTCCGGCAGCAGGGAGTCGGTGTCAGTCGCGGAGGGCAGGCCGAAGGTCAGTTCGGTGTGGGCGGTGGTGGACTGGCTGAGGGTGGTGTCGCCGCTGGAGTCCTGGTCGGCGACCATGCGGTACCGGGCGTCGGGCGCCGTCTGGCCGTCGACGTAGACGGCCGGGTTGTTGGGCTCGTCGTCCAGCAGCGTGCCGTCCCGGTACAGCTGGGCCCGGTAGGCGCGCGGCTGCTCGTCGTAGACGCTGGAGCCGCCGTTGTGGTCGGGTTCGCTGTCGGTCTCGGTGAGGAAGACCAGCAGGTTGCCGTCCGCCAGGCAGGCGGAACAGTCCGAGCCGCCGAACGGACCGGTCGTGTACTGGCCCAGCCCCAGGCCGATCGGGCCGCGGGCCCAGTCCTGCGTGTAGGTGCGGCCCGCGGTCAGGGTGAGGTCGCCCGAGGTGAAGGCGAGGCTCGTGCCGGGGAAGGACTGCTGTATCCAGACGCCGCCGTTGTTGCCGCTCAGGTAGTCGGTGACGCGGGCGGGCATCGTCTGCGTCACGACCGCCGACATGGCGACCGGGAGTGCGGGGTCGAGTTCGCCGCTGGTGATGATGCCGTCCGGGGAGGCCGCCGGGTCGCGGGCGTAGCGTTCCCGTACGGTGGCGAGCTGCTTCCCGGTGACCGTGATCCGCTGGTCGGCCGCCACCTGGTCGGAGACGTGCCCGCTGAGGTCGTAGCGGTAGGGGTGGGCGGTGTCCGTGCCGTGGCCCGACCACTGGGCGTAGTAGGCGACCTTGCCGACCTCGGCGGCCGGCTGGGGGTTGACGTAGACGGGGGTGGCGTCGATGGAGACCGCCGAGGCGGTGGGTGACGAGCCGATCGAGCGGCCGGTGGCGTCGGCACGCGCCCAGGTGGCGGCGACGTAGTCGGCGGTGGCCGTACGGGGCGTGGTGGCGGCGACCTGCGCTGTGGCCGTGCGGGCGTCCAGGTCCGTGGTGGTGGGTCCGGTCACGCTGAGGTCGGTCAGCGTGACCAGGGACTGCGCGGTGACGTCGCCCGAGGCGTCGAAGTCCAGCACCGGCGCGACCACGCTGTAGTGACCGGTCGGCACGGCCACCTTCTCGATACCGTCGTCCATCGGGAGGACCACGCTCATCTTGGCGGCGTCGTCGGTGTTGGTCACCAGGACCAGCCCGTTGGCCCCGGCGCCGGACCGGTCCTCGGCCGTGATCTGGAGGATGTTGAGCTTGTAATCGGCCGTGCCGCTGATGGCCGGCGTATCCACGCCGTTCGTGGCCGCCGTGCTCGCGGCGGTCGCGCCGGTGCGGCCGACGGAGGTCACTCCCGCGAAGAGCGGGGTGCTGCCCGCCTTGCGGCCGGCCCGTACGTCGGCGGCGATCCGCCGCTTCAGCAGCCGTGCCAGCTTCCTGCCGGACGTGGCCGTGGTGTACCCGCGGGCCGAGGCGCCGTGTGCGGACGAGCCGCTGGTGGACGTCAGCGTCAGCCCGGTGGGGGTGCTCGGCGTCGCGCCCCGGGCGAAGGACACGGTGACCGGGACGCGGTCGCTCGTCGACGCGTCCTCGGCGAGCGCGGTCACGTCGAACAGCGAGAGGTCCAGCTGTCTGCCGACGTACGGCTGGGCGGCGGCCGGGATCACATAGCGGTCACCCGAAGCGTCCTGGAACGACAGGAACGCACCGCTGCCGGCGGGGTTGACGGCGAGGACGCGCGGCTGCCCGGACTCGGTGGTGGTGACCATGACCTGATCGCCCGTCACCAGCGTGACGGTCCGGGTGGCGGAAGCCGTTATGGCTGTCTCGGCCGGCAGGGTTTCCTGGGCGGCGAGCGCCGGAGCGCCCAGCGTGGCGGTGGCGGTCGCGGTCACCACGACGCCCAGGGCGGCGGCCGCTCTTGCGGTGGCGGACAACCTGGTGGACAACAGGGTCAACCTCACTCGGGTCTCCTTGGGTGGGTGCCTTCCGGCAGGGGACGGCCCGGCTCCGGTCGTCGTGGGGCAGGCCGTTGATCACACAGCCGTGCAGGCGCGATGAGCGTTCAGACTGGCTGGGCAATGTGATCGAAACCCGGCTTGGAATATGACCGAACCGCAACAGCCTCGACTATGTGATCATCGTGTAACAGCGCTTCGGTCGATCGGTGAACCCTGTCGATACTGAGCGCATGCCTCGTGTCCTCGTCATCGAAGACGACCCCGCCGTCCGCGAAGGTGCCCGACTGGCCTTGCGCCGCCAGGGGCACGACGTCGCGGCGGCCGCGACCGGGGAGGAGGGTCTGGAGCAACTGCGGTCGTTCCGGCCGGACGTCGTGGTGCTCGATCTGATGCTGCCCGGGATGACCGGGCTTGAGGTGTGCCGACGGATCCGCGCGGACAGACAGGTTCCGATCATCATGGTGACGGCCATGGGCGACGACGTGGACATCGTGGTCGGACTCGAAACCGGGGCGGACGACTACGTGGTCAAACCCGTCCAGGCACGGGTACTGGAGGCCAGGATCCGCGCCGTACTGCGCCGCCTCGACGCCGGGCCGTCCCCTGCCGGCGGTGGCCCGACGGCCGAGACGTACGGCGAGCTCCGCATCGACCGGGCCGGGCTCAGCGTCACCTGCGGGGGCGACGCGGTCCCGCTGGCCCCGTCCGAACTACGGCTGCTGCTGTCCCTGTCCGCCTCCCCCGGCCGGGTGTTCAGTCGCCAGCAACTCCTGGAGGCCGTCTGGGAACACGGCTACCACGGCGACGTCCGGCTGGTCGATGCCTGCGTCAGACGGCTGCGGACCAAGCTGGGCGAGCCGCCGCGGCAACCCCGCTACATCCAGACCGTCCGGGGCTTCGGCTACCGGTTCCACAGCCCCCTGTGACGGCGCAGTTGCCCCGCCGTAGGTCCTCGCCGCGCCGGCGGCCGTTCCGTCTCCCACTGCCGCGCGGCCTGCGCGTCAGGCTCGTGGTGGCCTTCGGGCTGGTGGCCGCCGTCTCCGCCCTGTCCACCGGGGCCCTGACGTTCCGGGAGGCGCGCACCGGGATCCTCCAGCAGAGCCAGGACACCGTCATCCGCCTGCTGCGCGACCGGGTCGACTCTCTCGTGCCCGACCTGACCTTCCCGCCCAGCGGACGGGACCTGGCGTCGTTCGCGACCGAGGTCGCCCAGGACGATCCCTCGCGGAAGTGGCGGGTACTGGTCGCCTATCACGGTCTGAGCGCCACCTCCCAGCCGCGGGACCCGTTCGACGAACTGACGCCCGCCCTGCGCACGGCCGCGACCACCCATACGCCGACCGTCTTCCAGCGGGTGACGTCCGGCGGCCGCTCCTCCCTGGTCGTCGGTATGCCGGTCCTGTTCGCGGCACCGGACGGCGAGCGCAGGGCCACCGGGCTCACCGCCTTTCTGACGGTGCCTCAGACCACTGAACGGACCTACGTCCAGGCCCTGGTGACGGCCGTGGAGCGGGCCACCGTACCCGCGCTGGTCCTCGCCGTGCTGTTCGCGCTGCTGGCCGCCCGGGGCGTGCTGCGCCCCGTACGGGAACTGCGCCACGCCACCCGGCGCATCGCCGAGGGCCGGCTCGACACCCGTCTCGCCGTCCACGGCTCGGACGAACTCGCCGACCTGTCCCGCACCTTCAACGAGACCGCCGCCGCCCTGGAGGGTTCCGTCGCCGAACTGCGCAGCATGGAGGCCAAGGCCCGTCGCTTCGCCGCAGACGTCTCCCACGAACTGCGCACCCCGCTGGCGGCCATGTCGCTCGTCACCGACGTCCTCGACGAGGACGCCGCCGGACTCGAGCCCGACACCGCCGCCGCCGTGCGGCTGATCAGCGAGGAGACCGCCAACCTGGCACGGCTGGTGGAGGACCTCATGGAGATCTCCCGCTTCGACGCCGGTGCCGCCGCCCTGCACCTGGACGAGGTCGATCTCGCGGAGGCGGTCCGGCGCACCCTCTCGTCCAGGGCCTGGCAGGACTCCGTGGTCACCCTGCTGCCCCCGCCCGGGGCACTCCGGGGCCGGGTCGACCCCCGCCGTCTCGATGTGATCGTCGCCAATCTGGTGGCGAACGCCCTGCGCCACGGGGCGCCCCCGATCCGGCTCTCCCTGCACGGATACCAGCGGACCGCCCCAGGAGGTACGGGCAGGACGGAGCGGCGGGTGGCGATCGAGGTGCTGGACAGCGGGCCCGGCATTCCCGAGACCGTCCTGCCGCACATCTTCGACCGCTTCTACAAGTCCGACACCGCCCGCACCCGCACCGAGGGCAGCGGCCTGGGACTCGCCATCACCGCCGAGAACGTCCGTCTCCACGGCGGCACCGTCCGCGCGGCCAACCACCCCGGCGGCGGCGCCCTTTTCACCGCCGAACTCCCGCTGCCGGAGCCCGAGAAGGAGAGCCGGTCATGAAGTGGGTCATGCCGCTCGCCGGGGCTCTGCTGCTGTCGGGCTGCGGCATTTCCGCGACCGGCGTGATCCAGTCCGGCGAGCCCGCCACCGGTGTCCGGCCCGTCGCGCTGGTCTACTTCGTCGTCGACGACCGCCTGGTCCCCGTCTACCGCGAGATCGCCGACCCGGTGAACGTGCGCACGGCCGTGGAACTCCTGCTGACCGGTCCGGACCCGTCGGAACGGAAGCGCGGCCTGACGACCGCACTCGTCCGCGTCCCCACCCCGGAGATCAGCGCCGACGGCGCCCGGGTATCGCTTCAACTGTCCGCGGGCCCCCACCCGCTGCCGCCGATCGCCGTCCGGCAACTGATCTGCACGGTCGCCGAGGCACGCCTGGCCGCCGACCCGGACGCCGCGGCGACCGGGGTGACCGTGGTCGTGACCGGACCCGACGGGCAGCGCACACAGGGCACCAGCCTCGGCTGCTCCGTGCTCGCCAGCCCTCCCGTCAGAACCACGCGGTCTCCAGGCTGACCACCGCCTCGGGGTCAGGAAGCGATGGTCGTCATCTGGCCGGTGCCGCCGTCAGTGGAGTGCGATAGGTTGCCCGCCATGCCCGAACTCGGACCCGTCGCCTGGCCACCCGCCCCGATCAGGACCGAACGGCTCGTGCTCCGCGAGTCCCGGGCCCGGGACCGCGCGGCGTTCATCGAGCTGTTCGCCTCGCCCGAGGTGCGCACCTACCTCGGTGGCCCTCGACCGCGTGACGAGCTCGAACGCGCGGTGCCCGAGGTGCCCGGGCGGCGCCCCGGCCTTTTCGTGATCGATCTCGACGGAGCGACGATCGGCACGGTCACGCTCGACCGGCGCGACGCGGAGCGTCCCGGGCACCTCCGTCCGGACGCCGGGGAGGCCGAACTCGGCTACATGTTCCTCCCGCAAGCGTGGGGACACGGGTACGCCGCCGAGGCGTGCGCAGCGGCACTCGACTGGTTCACCGACGCGCTTCCCGGCGAGCCGGTGGTGCTCTGCACCCAGACCGCCAACGACCGCTCGATGCGTCTCGCGGCGAAGCTGGGGTTCACCGAGGTGGAGCGGTTCGAGGAGTACGGCGCCGAGCAGTGGTTCGGCGTGCGGTCCCCCGTCCCGCCCCGGCTCGGCTGACCGGCTGGTACCGCGGTACCACCCGACCGAGCCGATTGTCTCCCGTGGTCCCACGGATACGGCCGTTGACGAATTTAGCCTGAACGGGCGCTCCCACCAGGGGAATCATCAGCATTGAGCGGGTCTTTTTCGCAGAGAAATCGACGCTCCTCAATCCGGCCTTTTCGGCCTTGCGCCCCGGAGCGCAAAGAAGACCCTTCTGCCAGACGTGAACATCGAGGATCACTATGGTGCTGTTCAAGAGTTCGTCCACGAAGTTGAGCGCGGCGGCAATCTCCGCGCTGTTCCTTCTGTGTGAATCACCCGCCGCCGTGGCGGCGCCGAGCGTCCAGGGCCAGGCGGGCAACGCGGCCGTTCACGAAGTCGACGTCACCGACATGCCGGCCACCAAGGAGGGGCAGCCGACGGTGGCCGTCAATCCGAGAAACCCGAAGAACCTGGTGTTCGTCTCGACGATCTTCCCGCCGTCACCGGGCCTGGAACCGGTCGACGGCGGGTGTTTCCTGGCCTACTCGAACGACCGGGGCGACACCTGGACCCGGGTCGCGTGGCCGCTGGGCGACGCGGCGCCCAAGTGCGGCGAACCTAGCGTGCAGTTCGACGCGAAGGGGACCGTGTACGTGGACAACAACCAGGTCAGCTCGGGCCTGGACGCGAACCTGGTGAACCACAACCAGGTCGCGAAGTCGACGGACGGTGGCCGGACCTGGACCGACCCGGTGTCCACACCGCTTCTCCTCGGCGGTGCCCCGAAGATGCGGGTGGACGTCGCGACCGGCAAGGTCTACGCAGTCGCGGGAGCGGCTTGGGAGTACCCGAGCGCGGTCTCCGTCAGCGCCGACGGCGGCAGGACCTTCAGCAGCGACTCGCGGGTGATCCCGGGCCCGATGCCCTGCATCGAAGTGGCTCCGGGCATCCCGCTGGTCTGCGGCTATCCGGGTCGTGAGATCGCCGTGTACGGCGGGATCCTGGTGTCCGCCTCGCAGGAGGCGGGAAAGCCGGTGGCCTT
Source organism: Streptomyces sp. NPDC002588 (assembly GCF_040295925.1). Lineage (NCBI taxonomy): Bacteria > Bacillati > Actinomycetota > Actinomycetes > Kitasatosporales > Streptomycetaceae > Streptomyces > Streptomyces sp. NPDC002588. The sequence goes on along the minus strand of NZ_JBEOWF010000069.1, from coordinate 6,632 downwards.
CCACGTCAGCCGTGACGACGGCAGGACGTGGACGAACACGACGGTGAACGACGGCCGGGGAACGCCCGTTGCGGCGGGCACCGGGGCTCTCGTGCCGACTCCGGGTCTGGGTGCGGCTGCCGACCCCGTCCCGTGGGTTGCTGCCGATCCCTCCCACCGCGGCCGGTTCGCCGTCATGGTGCCCCGGGACTCCGACACCCTGGAGGTCTACGTCACCCCGGACGCCGGCCGGACCTGGACCGGGCCGACCGTGATCTCCACTCCGAACGCCCAGCGGCCGGCGATCGACTTCGGCACCGACGGTGATCTGGGTGTCATGTGGCGGACCACCACGGGCGACGCGTTCTCGGTCGTCTCGTTCGACCACGGACGCTCGTTCAGCTCCCCGGTGCAGGTCAACCATGTGACCGAACCGGTCGGAGAGATGGGCCCTCCCGGTGACCGCTGGTCGGGGATCACCATCGCCGGCGGTTACGCGTATGTCACATGGGCCGACGGGCGGGGCGGATCCTCCCTGGATTCCAATCTCAGCCGGGTCCCGCTGAAGCTGTTCGAGCGCACGGCCTCGAAGGCGACGAACTGACGAAAGGGTGACGCGTGGCGATGTTCCGTCGAGGCGCCTCGGCGGAACATCGCCACGCGGCCGACAGATCGTCAGGGGCGGGGAGTGACCAGTCCCGCGTCGTAGGCGACGATGACCGCCTGGATCCGGTCGCGGGCGCCGACCTTGGCCATGACCCGGCCGACGTGCTTCTTCACTGTGGACTCGGTCAGCACGAGACGGTCGGCGATCTCCGCGTTCGTCCACCCCATGCCGATCGCCACGAGCACCTCGTGCTCGCGCTCGCTGAGCGCGGCCAGCCGCTCGTCCGTGTGACGCCGGGCGCCGGGTGCCAGAACGTGATGGGCGTGGGCGTCGAGCAGACGGCGGGTCAACCGGGGTGACACGACGGCGTCGCCGGTCGCGACCGCCTGGATCCCGGCGAGGAGTTCCGCCGGTTTGACGTCCTTCAGCAGGAAGCCGCCTGCCCCGGCGCGCAGGCCGGCGTAGGCGTACTCGTCGAGATCGAAGGTGGTCAGGATGAGCACCCGGGTGCGAGCGCCGGCCGCCACGATCCGGCGGGTCGCCTCGATACCGTCGACACCGGGCATCCGGACATCCATCAGAACCACGTCGGGACGCAGGTCGGCCGCCATGCGGACGGCCTGCGCGCCGTTGTCGGCCTCCCCGACGACGCTCATGCCGGGGGTGCCGTCGAGCAGCATCCGGAAACCCATGCGGGGCAGCGGCTGGTCATCGGCGATCAACACGGTGGTCATGACGCGGGCTCTCCTGATGTGGCCGAGGCGGACGGATCGAACAGGACTTCCACGATCCAGCCCTGACCGTCGTCGCGCGGTCCGATGGTGACCGTGCCGTCGTAGAGCGCGGCCCGTTGGCGGATGCCGACCAGGCCGTGCCCGGTGTCCCCGCGAGGAGCCGTGGACCGTCTCCGCGACGATGAACCGGTGTCGGTGACCCGGACGCACAGCCGGGTGTCCTCGACCGCGACCGTGACATCGGCCGTGGCACCGGCGCCGACGTGCTTGAGGGTGTTGGTCAGGGCTTCCTGCACTACACGGAAGACCGTGAGCTGGACGCCGCGGCCCAGCGCGTCGACTGGTCCTGCGGTGCGGTAAGTCACCGGCAGGCCCGCCGCGCGTACCCGGCCGAGCAGGGTTTCCAGGTCGCGGATGCCCGGCTGCGGGGACCGGAGCGTGCTGTCGTCCTCCGACTCCGGGGACTCGCGCAGCACGCCCAGCACGCGACGCAGCTCGTCCATCGCCTGTCGGCCGGTGTCGCCGATGAGATGGAGTGCCTGCTCGGTCCGGCCGGGGTCGCGGGTGGTGAGCACGGCGGCGCCGTCGGCGAGGTTCACCATGACCGACAGGTTGTGGCCGACGATGTCGTGCATCTCCCGGGCGATGCGGGCGCGTTCCGCCGCCGCCGTCAGCCGGACGCGTTGGTCGCGCTCGATCTCCAGCCGTGCCGCCCGGTCTCGCAGCGCGGACAGGTACAGCCGGCTGATCCGGAAGGTCAGGCCCAGGGCGACGGCCCCGACGCCGGTGCCGGTGGACAGGATCAGAAAGGCCACCGGACTGTCCGCCGGTATCACGAAGACCACGATCAGCACCCACCCCGCCACGGTCACCGGCAGCGCCCGGCAGACGGCCCGCGGCGAACCATGCAGGGCGAGGTCGTACAGGACGACGAGGAGAACGGCCGCGGCCGCGGGCCCCAGGCCCAGCGACCACAGCACCGGACACACGAGGAGGCTCACGCCGAAGACCGCAACGGGAGCGCGGCGCCGCCACCACAGCGGCACGACCAGCACGGCCGCGGTGGCCAGCACCACTCCCACGGGCAGGCCGGCTCCCACCGGGCGCGACACCGGGTGCCCCGGGCTGTGCACCAGCAGGTCCGGTGGCGCCGCCGCCGCGGCCAGGACGACGACGGCGGTGTCCAGCAGCCACGGACGCCGCCGGTCCGTCTCCCTCAGACGGCTCAGCATCCGCAGCAACAGCAGCGTCACGGGGTGTCGCCACACGGCGTCAGGCCCGGGCGAGGGTGAAGCCGACACCGCCCGAGCCATGGTCCTTTCGTTCATCGGCCCCATCCTGGCGGACACAACCTCAGACGTCGCTGCTGCGCAGCCTGTGGACCGCACCGGCCAGCAACAGCACGGCCCACACCACCAGCGCCGTCACACCTGCTCCGGGACTGACCAGAGAGCCGCCGGAGGCGTGCAGGGTCATCACCGACTGGCCGGCGTTACTGGGCAGATAGCGGCTGACGGTGTCACCCAGGGAGCTGGGCAACAGCCCGGTCAGACCGGGCAGTACGAGCACCACACCGGCCAGGATCGCGATGCCCCCGGCGTTGTTGCGCACCAGCAGACCGACCGTCACGCCGTACACACCGACCAGACCCAGGTACAGGCCCGCACCCACCAGGCACCGGAACACCCCGGCGTCGCCGAGGGACAGGGCGATCTTCTCACCGTGCAGCGCGGCGCTCCCGAGCAGGAAGGAGACCAGGGCGCCGAGGGTGGACATGACGAACGCGATCGGGCCGAAGACCGCGCACTTCGCCCACAGCACGGGCAGGCGGCCCGGCACGGCCGCGAACGTCGAGCGGACCATCCCCGTGCTGTACTCACCTGCTGACAGCAGGACTCCGAGGGCACCGATGGCCAGTGCCGCGAGGTTGGTGCCGGCCAGGGCCAGGGTCAGCGCCGCACCGGACTCCGCGTCCTTGCCACCCAACGGGCCGCTCGGGCTGTACAGGGCGGCGGCGATCACCCCGATGGCCACCAGGAACAGCACGGCCACGCCCAGCGTGATCCAACTGGAGCGCAGTGACCAGAACTTGGACCATTCGGACCGGACCACCCGCCGGCCGGTCACACGGTACGCCGGACGGGGCGTGGTGGCTGTGACGGTGCTCGCGGTCATCAGGCGGCCCTCCCTGCGTCGCTGCTGTGGTACTCCACCGCGTCCTGGGTCAGATTCATGAAGGCTTCCTCCAGGGACACCGACTCGGTGACCAGTTCATACAGCGGCACCTGATGCTCGGCGGCCATCCGGCCGATCTGCCGCGTGTCCAGGCCGGAGACGACCAGCCGCTCGGCACCCGTCGAGGTGACGGTGACTCCAGGTGCCGTCAGCACCGAGCGCAGCCGTGTGGGCTCGCTGGTGGCCACCCGGACCCCCCTGTCCTCGGTCTGTTCGACCAGCGCGTCGACGGTCGTCTCGGCCAGCAGCCGCCCCCGGCCGACGACCACAAGGCGGTCGGCGGTCTGCGCCATCTCGCTCATCAGATGCGAGGACAGCATCACCGTGCGGCCCTCGGCGGCCAGTCCGCGCAGCAACTCCCGTACCCATCGCACGCCTTCCGGGTCCAGCCCGTTGACCGGCTCGTCCAGCATCACCACAGCGGGATCACCGAGGAGCGCGGCGGCGATCCCCAGCCGCTGCCCCATCCCCAGCGAGAACGCTCCGACCCGCTTGTGCGCCACGGCGTTCAGACCGGCCAGGTCGATGACCTCCTCCACCCGCCGCCTCGGCACGCCGTGCGTGTAGGCCAGCGCCATCAGATGGTGGAACGCGCTGCGGCCCGGATGCACCGCCTTCGCCTCCAACAGCACCCCCAACTCCTGCAAGGGCGCGTTGTGTTGCGCATAGCGTTTGCCGTTGACCAGGGCCGTGCCGCTGGTCGGCGCGTCCAGGCCCACGATCATCCGCATGGTGGTGGACTTGCCCGCCCCGTTGGGCCCAAGGAACCCGGTGACCTGCCCCGGCGGGGCGGTGAAACTCAGGTCGTCCACCGCCGTCTTGTCCCCGTACCGCTTGGTCAGCTCACGTACTTCGATCATGGTGCTGCTTCCCGTTCCTGCCTGGCCCGGCGTCCGGCCGGGTCACTACCAGCTAGGCTAGGAGCGGACGCGCCACAACCCGTGGACCCGCAGGACACAAACACCGCCGACCACTGGTACCGCGGTACCACCGACCGGCCGCCGCTCCTCGACGGACCAACCGTTGCCTGCCGGGACAGCCCCTAGTCGGAGAAGTCCTGCGTCATCCAGACGGTCCCGTTCGAGTCCCGGTACACCGAAATGCCGACGTGAGCGAACGAGGAACTCAGGATGTTGCGCCGGTGGCCATCGCTCGGCGGCTGCTCGGCGAGCATCTGCCGGGTGAGGTCCACCGCCGCCCGGGCGATGGCATCGGCATCGTTGCTGATGCCGTCGGACTCGCCGATGTTCTCGCCGGCCGCCGTCCACTTCACACCCGCAGCCGTCTCCCGGGCCCCCAACGCGGCCTCGCCCGGGCATTGGTGGGACAGGCCACATCCGTCGGCCATCACGGCGGTGTGCGCGGCGGCGCTGCGGTTCAGACCGTCACTGGTGGAGTAGTCCCGCAGGCCGGCCGCCTCCCGGGCCTGGTTGATCGTGGCGAGCACCTGTTGCGCCGGATCGGCGCTGGTGGTGGCGCTCGGGGTGGGGGTGGGCTGCGGGGTCGTTTCCGAGGTGCTCGGCGACGGCGTGCCGGTGCCGGCCACCGCCGCCAGCTTCCACTGCTGGTTGTCGCCTCCGGTGTCGTGGTACTGGATGATCGCCGCACCGTCCGCCGTGGACGCAGACCTGACGTCCAGCACCTTGCCGCTGTTGCGCGACACGATCTTGACGGCGCCGCCGGTCACGTCATCGATCTGCCATTGCTGGTTCGCGGCTCCGGTGTCGGTCGCCTGCTGGACCGCCGCGAAGTCCGCCGTCGAGGCGCCCTTGACCTCCAGCACCTTGCCGCTGTTGCGGTTGACCAGTTCGTAGTAGCCGTCGCCGGTGGACTTCAGCTGCCATTCCTGGTTCTTACCGCTGTTGTCCTGATACTGGATGATCGCCGCACCGTCCGCCGTGGAATTCCCGTTCACGTCCAGCAGCTTGCCGCTGTGCACGGATATCAGGTGGTAGTAGGCGGTGGCATCGATCGTCGCCGCCTCGGAACTCGACTGGGAAAACAGGAGAAAAGGCCCCAGGACGGCGGGTATGCCGATCAGCAGGCCGGTCGCGGTCCACCGCCGCCGGTGGCGCCCACGGACTCGCCCGACCCTTTCGTCAGCCTGCGGTTCCGGGCTTTCGTCTGCTATTTCGCTCACGCGGCGGATCTCCTTGATCACAAACTCTCGGCGCGGTGACCGACGGTCGCCCCCTCACGGCCGTCCTTGCCACACCGCTGTTCACCATTCCGCTCGGCCTGAGGGCTCAGGGCGAGGTCACTGCATCTGCCTTTGGTGGTAGCCGAGTCGAAAAAGGTTGCCGCTCCGTGTGGATGGCTTGTCCGCCGACGCGATGCCGCCGTGGCGTCTGTCCGGGTTCCGGGAGGCGGGCTGCCGTGTCCACCTCATGGCATGCCGCCGGCCTCGCGAGGTGCGTACCGGCCCTGCCCGGCCGCCGCAGCAGCCGCACGCGCGGCCTTCGGACAGGCCGGAGTGGGCAAGTCACGGCTCGCCGACGAGCTTTTCACCCGGGCGGTGGCCGGAGGAGCCAAGGGGATCCGGGTGACCGCGAGTACCGCAGCCGCAGCCGCGCCGATGGGCGCGATCACACACCTGATACCGGCAGGCGTCGACCTGTCCGACCCGGTCTCCGGGTTCGCCGAAACCGCCAGGCTGCTGGCCGGCCCCCGGGGAGACGACAGGTGGGCGGTCCTGATGGACGACCTGCACCTGCTGGACAAGGCGTCCAACGCGCTGCTGCGCCATCTGCTCGACGCAGGCGCGATCCGGTTGATCGCCACGGTGCGCACCGGCGGCCGGTCGCGGACGCGGTGGAGGCCCGCGGGTGGGCCGCAGCCTACCGGGGCAGAGTGGGGTGGCTGGCCGGCGACTCGGCGACCGCACGCCGCTGGTACGCCGAAGCCATCGCCCAAGGCCAGATCCATCACCAGATCCGGCCGCTGTTCCAGGCCTGGGGAGGCCCGGCCGCCGCAGCCGCGCTGCTAGGGCCCTTCTGATGGATCTCCGTGGGAGAAGGAGCGGCGTTCGGTGCGTGCTCTCGGCGTGCCGGGCGGAAGCCCTCGTAGCGGAGCTACTA
>NZ_JBEOWF010000068.1:0-50194 GCF_040295925.1 Streptomyces sp. NPDC002588 | reverse complement strand
GCCGGGCGGAAGCCCTCGTAGCGGAGCTACTAGGGCTTTTGTCCGGTGCGGCGAGAGTGCGTGCCGGGCGTCGCGACGCCGCGGAGATCCATCAGTAGGGCCCTACTGGTCGGCCAGTGTCTCGCGGAGCAGGCGGGGGTACTCCTCGGTGCCCGCCCCGGTCACCTCGTACTCGGTGCGGGGCGGGCGGTGCTCGGCCGGCGGTCCCTGCTTCGCCATCTGTTTCAGGGCGTGGTGGGCCCAGGTGACGGCCCTGGGAAAAGCCTCAGAACGGGAAGCCGCTGCGGCCGTGCTGGACCGAGATCCATTTGGTGGTGGTGAAGGCCTCCACGGTCGTCTCGCCATTCAGCCGGCCGACGCCGGAGCTCTTCTCGCCGCCGAAGGGCACGATCGGCTCGTCGTGGACGGTGGCGTCGTTGACGTGGAACATGCCGGTGACGATCTGCTTGGCGAAGGCCACGCCCCGCTCGACGTCGGCGGTGTGGACGGCGCCGCTCAGCCCGTACGGCGTGTCGTTGGCGAGACGGAGGGCCTCCTCCTCGCCGTCGAAGGTGTTGATGAAGGCGACCGGTCCGAAGACCTCCTGCTGGAGCAGCGCGGAGTCGAGGGGGAGGCCGGTGAGGACGGACGGCTCGACGAGGTTGTCGGTGGTCGTGCCGTGGAGGAGGGCGGTCGCGCCCTCGGCGACGGCCTGCTCGACGGCGCCGGACACGGTCTCCGCCTGCTGGGAGTTGATCACGGGGCCGATGAGGGTCTGCGGGTCGCGCGGGTCGCCGGCCTTCAGCGTCTTCACCTTGGCGACGAACTTCTCGGTGAACTCCTCGGCGAGCGAGCGGTCGACCAGGATGCGGTTGGCGGCCATGCAGACCTGCCCCTGGTGGACGAAGCGGCTGAAGACGGCCGCGTCGACCGCGTAGTCGACGTCGGCGTCGTCGAGGACGACGAAGGCGCTGTTGCCGCCGAGTTCGATGATCGACCGCTTGAAGTGCGAGGCGGCGACCGTGGCGACATGGCGGCCGACCTTGTCGGAGCCGGTGAAGGAGATGACCCGCGGGAGCGGGTGCTCCAGGAAGGCGTCGCCGATCTCGGCGATGTCGGTCACGACGACGTTCAGCAGGCCCGGGGGCAGACCCGCGTCCTCGAACAGCTTGGCGATGATGGTGCCGCCTGCGATCGGGGTGTTCTGGTGCGGCTTGAGCACCACGCCGTTGCCGAGGGCCAGCGCGGGGGCGACGGACTTCAGCGACAGCAGGAACGGCACGTTGAAGGGGCTGATCACACCGACGACGCCGACGGGCTCGCGGTAGACGCGGTTCTCCTTGCCGTCGATCGGCGAGGGGAGGATACGGCCCTCGGGGCGCAGCGAGAGGTGGATCGACTCGCGCAGGAACTCCTTGGCCAGGTGGAGTTCGAAGGCGGCCTTCCCGAGGGTGCTGCCGGCCTCGGCGACCAGGACCTCGCCGATCTCGGCCTCGCGCTCCTCCACCAGCCGCAGCATCCTCTCGAAGACCGAGCGGCGCGCGTAGGCGTTGGTCGCCGCCCACTCCTTCTGCGCTCGGGCGGCGCTGCGGTAGGCCTCGTCGACCTCGTCGACGGTGGCTATCGTGATCGACGCGAGCTTCTCACCGTCGTAGGGGTTGAAGTCGATGATGTCCCAGGAACCCGTCCCAGGACGCCACTTACCGTCGATGTACTGCTGGGCCAGGTCCGTGAAGTAGGACGACATGTGATCCCTCAATCCCCTGCTGCGATCGACATCACGATCTGATCACACGTCATCGTACGTGTGTCGCAAGGACGTTGGGGCGGGGCCCCGGTTACTCGAGGGGAAACCCTAGGCCTGGACCCCGAGGCGGCTCCTAGGACAGCTGGATCAGCCCGCGCAGCAGGTCCCGGCTCTCGTCGGGGCCGGGGCTGTCCCGCTGCAGCTCCTTCAGGGCCTGCTCGTAGAGACTCACGTCCTCGTTCTTGTCCAGGTAGAGGGCGCTGGTGAGCTGCTCGAGGTACACGACCTCCTTCAGGTCGGACTCCGGGAAGCTCAGGATGGTGAAGGAGCCGGACTCACCGGAGTGCCCGCCGAAGCTGAACGGCATGATCTGCAGCCGTACGTTGGGCCGCTCGGAGATCTCGATCAGGTGCTGGAGCTGTCCGCGCATCACCTCGCGGTCGCCGTAGGGCCGGCGCAGGGCGGCCTCGTCGAGGACGATGTGGAGGTCGGGGGCGTTCTCGGCGACGAGGTACTTCTGCCGCTCCAGGCGCAGCGCCACGCGCCGGTCGATGTCGGCCGTGCTCGCGCCCTTCATGCCGCGGGTGACGACCGCGTGGGCGTACGCCTCGGTCTGCAGGAGTCCGTGCACGAACTGCACCTCGTAGACGCGGATCAGCGAGGCCGCGCCCTCCAGCCCGACGTAGGTGGGGAACCAGTTGGGCAGCACGTCCGAGTAACTGTGCCACCAGCCCGCCACGTTGGCCTCGCGGGCGAGTCCGACGAGCGCCTGGCGCTCCGTCTCGTCCGTGATGCCGTACAACGTCAGCAGGTCCTCCACGTCCCTGGTCTTGAAGCTCACCCGGCCCAGCTCCATCCGGCTGATCTTCGACTCCGACGCCCGGATGTGGTAGCCCGCCGCTTCCCGCGTGATGCCGCGTGCCTCACGCAGTCGCCGTAGTTGCGAGCCGAGCAGCATCCGCCGCACCACCGATCCGGGCTCTCCCGCGCTCACCTTGCCAGCCTCCCCAACCGTCCTCAGGGCCCGCAGTCTGCCACTAAAACACTTCGAGCAGTACTCGTCCGATTACAGAGATGGAAAGAAGCCAAAGGATACGCACAGAGCGACGGAAGGGAAGGGTGAGGAGAAAGCAAGGGATGGCCTGGTGAACGACGAGAAGATGGCGGAAAAAATGGCCAAGAAGCGGTACGGGCAGGCCCATTTCGGTCACGTGCACGTGCATCTGCCCTTGCATCCGCCGTGCGCATCAGAAACCATGGTCCCGCGCCACCGCTGCATCGCAACGACCGCGAATCCCGGGAGTGCCTCGCATGGGGACGAATGGATCGACCATGCTCGAGCCGTTACGGCAGGGCCTTCCGCCGCTTGATCCCGCGGCCGTGTCCGACGCCGCCTCCTGCGCCCTTCCCGCCCGCTTCGAAGCGGTGCGCGAGGCACGGCAGTTCACCAGAAGAACCCTGGGCCAGTGGGATGTGGGCGACCGCTTCGACGACGTCTGTCTGGTCGTCTCGGAACTGGTGACCAACGCCCTGCGGCACGGACTGTCCCCCGACACGGCCCCTCCCTGTCCGGTGGACCAGCATCCGCCCGTGCGGCTGCACCTGATGCGGTGGACCGAGCGCCTGGTGTGCGCGGTGCGCGACCACAGCCACGACAGCCCGCTGCCCCGCGAGGGCGAGGACTTCTCGGCGGAGTCCGGCCGTGGCCTGTTCCTCGTCGACTCCTTCGCCGACGGCTGGGGCTGGCACCCGCTCTCCGGCAGCCTGGGCGGCAAGGTCGTCTGGGCGCTCTTTCGGCTGAACACACCCGCCGAATGACGAACCGCGGCGCCTTTTTTGGTGCCGCGGTTCTACGCGCGTTGTAAACCGTTTACGCCCCGTTTGCCCGGTTAAGGCGGCGATCGCGGGCCGGTCAGCTCGCGATCAGATGGTCGAACTCGCCGTCCTTGATGCCCAGCAGCATCGCCTCGATCTCGGCCCGCGTGTAGACGAGCGCGGGACCGTCGGGGAAGCGCGAGTTGCGCACCGCCACATCCCCGCCCGGCAGTCGCGCGAACTCCACGCAGGACCCCTGCGAGTTGCTGTGCCGGCTCTTCTGCCAGGCAACCCCGTACAGCTGTGTGGCCGTCATGCCGTTGTACACGTCGTGCCCCCCGTCAACGTGGTGGTCCACAGGTCGCTCCCTGGTGGTGCACTGGCTCGTGTGGCCATTGGTGCCGTGGTCAACTGTCCCGGATCATAACCCCGTTCATGTGCAGTTGCATGAGCAGATGCACGTGCACGCCGGGTGCTCGCACGGTTACAGCTTTGGCGCGCGCTTTACCCGCCGGGAAGTAGTTCGGATCGGACTACTCATGCACATGGACAGACGCTCTGCGCGGCCCTGATGTTCCGTCGACACGGAGGCGAATCGGCGCCAAAAGGGCTTGTCCATGGGCTCGGGACCGTGCTGGAGGGTGCCGCCGCGGCGGACTCCCGCCATCCGGCTGCCCGCGGCGGACCCGACTCCGGACGTGGGGGTTCCGTGCCGTCCGCCCGGATGACCGGCAACAGGTCCTGACCAATCGCCCTCGGGACGACATGCGTTCGCCCCCGCGTACGACCGTGGGGATCGTACGCGGGGGCGAATCGGGGTGGCCGCGGACGGCGGACGGGGTCGGGCGTTCGGGCGACCGCCCGGGCACCCGGCGTCCAGAATCACTGGACGTCCGGACCGGTTCGGTTCGTACCACCGCCGAGACCGTGCGGGCCATCGACGCCGTACGACAGCAGGGCCTTCTCGCGGGCGTTCTCGATCACGGGCCCGTTGCCGCCGGGCGGAGACCGGGTGACGTGCCGACGATCACGACGGCGGGGTCAGTTCTTCTTTCCGTACCGGCGTTCGAAGCGCTCGACGCGTCCGGCGGTGTCCAGGACGCGGGCCGTGCCCGTGTAGAAGGGATGGCTGACGTTCGAGATCTCGACGTCGACGACCGGGTGGGTCCGGCCGTCCTCCCACTCGACGGTCTTCCCGCCCTGCGTCGCCGAGAGCGTCGAACGGGTGAGGAAGGCGTGGTTCGCGGCACGGTCCCGGAAGACGACGGGGCCGTAGGCGGGGTGGATCGATTCGCGCACGGGTCAGCGCTCCTCTCGGAAGTCGACGTGGCGGCCGGCGACCGGGTCGTACTTCCTGACGGTCATACGGTCCGGGTCGTTGCGGCGGTTCTTGCGGGTGACGTAGGTGAATCCGGTCCCCGCCGTGGACCGGAGCCTGACGACCGGGCGGAGTTCGTTGCGTGCCATGCCGCCATATTAATGAAAACGACATCCATTAGCTATAGTCGATGGAGAGAGGTGCGTCACTCATGCCCGCACACTGCCCGCCGCGGGTCCGACGGCGCCCGGTGAGCACGCGCGGGCAGGCCCACCCCCGGCGCGCGCCGGGGGTGCGGAGGCCGTCCCCGAAGATCACAGGTACGCCCTCGAAGGTCACAGGCCGCGCCCAGGGTTCTGCGGAGGCGGGCTGGTAGCTTGCTGCGGTCCCTCCGGGCCTCCGGTTCCACCGGCGGGCCCGACCGTCCGGCAACACCCTGGGAGCTTGCAGTGACTTCGGCGATCTACTCGCGCGGCACGTCCCGTCGGCCGGTGCGGGCCGTGGCCGTGGCCGCCGCGCTGACGGGCGCGCTCGCGCTGACCGGGTGCGGTGGCGGCGGGTCCGACGACGGCTCCGCCGCCATTCCGACCGCGCAGGCCGGAACGCCCACCTCGGGCGCCTCTGCCTCGACCGGCGCCGCCGCCACGGCCACGGCTTCGAGCGGGCTGGAGGGCAGCTGGCTGGCCACGGCCGACGGCAAGGCCGTGGCACTGGTCATCACGGGCAAGCAGGCCGCCCTCTTCGCCACCGGCGGGACGGTGTGCAGCGGCACCGCCGGGGACGCGGCGGGGATGCAGATGATCTATCTGAAGTGCGCGACCGGTTCGAAGGACCGCACGACCGGCATGGTCGACTCCGTCGCGGGCGACTCCCTCAAGATCACCTGGACCGGCGCGGCCGGCAAGGAGACGTACACCAAGGCGGAGAGCGGCCAGTGGCCCTCGGGGCTGCCCACGGCCGGGCTGGGCTCGTAGGGGTGCGACGGGGGCGCGCGACGGATCGCCGCACGCGTGCGTGATGATCCTCCGAGCACCTTCACGAACCTCAGGGGACCCCACATGCGCGTCGTTCCGATCACCGTCACCGCCCTCGCCGCGGCCCTCCTCCTCACCGCCTGTTCCAGTGGCGACGACAGCGGCTCCGGCGATTCCGGCGATTCCGGCGGCTCCAAGAGCAAGGCCGCCGGTTCCGCGTGCGCCTTCGGCGATCTCGGCCAGGAGGTCGGCCCGGTCGATGCCGCCCCCGCCGCCGGGGACACCGGCAACGTCACCGTCACCCTCACGAACAAGGGTGCCGAATGCACCCTGGACGGCTTCCCCGGCGTCGACCTGACGGCCGGCGACACCTCCGCGACCGTCGGGAAGGACGCGGCCGCCGAGGCGCAGAAGCTGACGTTCCCCGAGCAGGGCACCGTCACCTTCACGATCACCTATGTACGCGGGGAGAGCGGCGCGAAGAGCCTCGCCGTGAAGACGGTGAAGTACGGCCTGCCGGGCTCCGACAAGACCGGCAGCTTCACCTGGTCGTACGGCGATGTCGCTCTGAAGGGCGCGGGAGAGCCGGACGCGACGGTGAGCGCCTTCCAGCAGGCCGGCGACTGACCGCCGCGCCCCGCGTCACGGGAGCCGGGGCCTGGACCGCAGTTGCGCGCGGTCGGCGGCCTCGGCGCCCTCGGTCCAGCCCGCCTCGTCGGTGATCCCGCGCAGCCGGGTGGTGACCGTGTCCGGGAACATCCGGTCGGCGGCCGCCGTGACCGCGACCTCGCGGGTGGCGAGTACCGGGAGCAGGCCGGCGCCCGCCTCGGTCCCGGCGGTGGCCGCGACCTCGCCGAGCCGGCTGCCGACGCGATGGGCGTACGCGGCGAGGAAGGACTGCCGGAAGGTCTTGGTGCGCCTGCGGCCGCCCGCGCGCTGGGCCGCCTCCGCCTTCGTCATCGCGGTGCGGGCCTGCACCAGGAGCGAGGTGTAGAGCAGTTCCACCGCCTCCAGATCGGTTTCGAAGCCGACGACCGTGGAGAAGGCGAAGGGTTCGTTCCACACGGCCCGGCAGTGGTTGGCGCCCGCGACCGCGTCCAGCAGCACCGCCTTGGCCTGCTCGTACGGCGGTTCCACACCGATCCGGCAGGCGCCGGGCGCGTCCGGGTCCGGTGCCTCGGCGTCGAACAGCGCCTCGTCGACGCTGTGCCGTGCCATCAGCTCCTGCGCCTTCGCGGTGAGCGCCTCCGCCTCCTCGGGATAGCCGGTCGCCTCCGCCTTGGCGAGCAGCGCGCGGATGCGGGTGAGCATGCGGGAGTCGGACCGGTGGCCCGGCTGTCGCGTCCGTCGCTCCCGCGGCTCCTGAAGGGGTTCGAGGGCGGGCAGACGCAGGAGCAGCCGGTAGAGCTCCAGGACGGCGGCGGCGTGCGTGAAACGGTCGGTACGGGGCGGGTCCCCGGTGGGCAGTTCGGCCAGCTGGGCGGCCCAGCGCGGGCCGCGCACCCGGTCGTCCGGCGCCTGCGCGCGGATCAGCGCCGCGACGAGACGTACGTGGACGTCGTCCAGCTCGCGCCGCACGATCCGGACGACGTCGGCGGGCTGCCAGCCGCGCCGCCACACCGCCGCCACGAACTCCGCGCCGCGCCGGGCGAGTTCGGCGTCCGCCGCCGGGTCTGCGGCGAGGAGCGAGGCGCCCGTGTCGAGGGCGGTGTCGGTGCTGTCGTAGAGCGCGGATCGGAAGGCTGTGTCAACGGTGCTGCTCACCGGTCGATGGTGACACGCGCGCGTGCGGGGACGGCGAGAAGAGTGACAACCCGAGGTTGACACCCCTCCACTGTCAACCTAGGGTTGACGCATGACGAGTCAGCGACCCGACCCCACCTCATCCATCCGTCTCGACGAACTCATCGCGGCCATCAAGAAGGTCCACGAAGAGCCGCTCGACCAGCTCCAGGACGCCGTCATCGCCGCCGATCACCTCGGCGAGGTGGCCGACCACCTGATCGGGCACTTCGTGGACCAGGCCCGCCGCTCGGGCGCCTCCTGGACCGACATCGGCCGCAGCATGGGCGTCACCCGGCAGGCCGCGCAGAAGCGGTTCGTGCCCAAGGAGTCGACCGACGTCGATCTGAGCCAGGGCTTCGGCCGCTACACCCCCCGCGCGCGGAACGTGGTCATGGCCGCGCACAACGAGGCCAAGGCGGCCGGCAACGCCGAAGGTCTGCCCACGCACCTGGTGCTCGGCCTGCTCTCCGAACCGGAGGGCCTCGCGGCGAAGGCCGTCGAGAAGCAGGACGTCACCCTGGACGCGGTCCGCGAGGCCGCGACCGCCGCGCTCCCGCCGGCCGCCGCCGAGGTGCCCGAGCTGATCCCGTACGGCTCGGACGCCAAGAAGGTCCTGGAACTCACCTTCCGCGAGGCGCTCCGCCTCGGCCACAACTACATCGGCACCGAGCACATCCTGCTGGCGCTGCTGGAGTTCGAGAACGGCACGGGCGTCCTGAGCGGCCTCGGCCTCGAGAAGGCGCGCACCGAGGAGTGGCTCACCGAGGTCCTGGCCACGATCGCGGTGGCGAAGCCGCTGGACAGCGACGGCTGAGGGCCGTTGTCAGACCCCCCTGGCACACTCGCAGCATGACCGACCGGTGGGCCCTCGCGCCGGCCGAGGACGGTGGCGCCGAGCTCGCCCCCCTCGGTCCGGACGGGCTGCCCTCCGGTCCGGTGCTGCGGGAGGCGGATCTGACGCGGGCCGTGCGCGAGCGGCCCGACGTCACCCGCTGGGTCTGGCGTTCCACGGCCGAGGTGTATCCGCGCCTGCTCGCCACGGGGGTGCGAGTGGAGCGGTGCTACGACGTCGAGGACGCCGAGACCCTCCTCCTGGGCCACGAGGGCCGGTACGGGCAGCCCCGTTCGGCCGCCGCCGCCCTGGCGCGGCTGCGCGGCGGCCCCGTACCGCCGGACCCGCCGCTGCACTCCGCCGCTCCCGGCGCCCAGTCCTCCCTGTTCGAGCCGCAGTCCGTGCGGTCCGCCGCGCTGCCGCTGACCGACCTCGCCGAGGTCTACGCCGAGCAGCAGAGGAGGCACGACCGGACCGGGCACCCGGACCGGATGCGGCTGCTGACGGCGGCCGAGTCGGCGGGGATGCTGGTGGCCGCCGAGATGAACCGGGCCGGGCTCCCCTGGAGCGCGGAAGTCCACCGCGCGGTACTGCACGACCTGCTGGGCGAACGGTACGCGGGCGGCGGTGAGCCGCGCAGGCTGGCCGAGCTGGCCGACGAGGTGTCGGCCGCCTTCGGGCGCCGGGTCCGGCCCGACCTGCCCGCCGACGTGATCAAGGCGTTCGGCCAGGCCGGGATCCGGGTGAGGTCGACGCGCCGCTGGGAGCTCGAGTCGCTGGACCACCCGGCCGTGAAACCGCTGGTCGAGTACAAGAAGCTGTACCGCATCTGGGTGGCGCACGGCTGGTCCTGGCTCCAGGACTGGGTGCGCGAGGGCCGCTTCCGCCCCGAGTTCCTGGCCCACGGCACGGTCACCGGCCGCTGGGTGACCAACGGCGGGGGCGCCCTGCAGATCCCCAAGGTCATCCGGCGTGCCGTGGTCGCCGACCCCGGCTGGCGGCTGGTGGTCGCGGACGCCGACCAGATGGAGCCACGCGTCCTGGCGGCGATCTCCCGCGACCCCGGCCTGATGGAGGTGGCCGGCCAGGAGACCGACCTCTACCAGTCCGTCTCCGACCGCGCCTTCTCCGGCGACCGCGGCCAGGCGAAACTCGCCGTGCTCGGCGCGGTCTACGGCCAGACCTCCGGCGACGGCCTGAAGAACCTCGCCGCGCTCCGCCGCCGCTTCCCGCGCGCGGTGGCGTACGTCGACGAGGCGGCCAGGGCCGGCGAGGAGGGCCGGCTCGTACGGACCTGGCTGGGCCGGACCTGCCCCCCGGCCGCGGGCACGGACGACACGGGGACGGACGAGGCGGGCATCCCGGTCGACGCCGTCGACGCCGCGGCGGCCGTGGGCGACGGCGAGACGATGTCCGAGGACCGCCAGTGGGTCCCGGGACACGCCTCGTCCAACGCCCGCGCGCGTGGCCGCTTCGCCCGCAACTTCGTCGTCCAGGGCAGCGCGGCCGACTGGGCACTGCTGCTGCTCGCCGCGCTGCGGCGCACCTGTGCGGGGATGGCGGCCGAGCTGGTCTTCTTCCAGCACGACGAGGTGATCGTGCACTGTCCCGAGGAGGAGGCGGAGGCGGTGGCCGCGGCGATCCGGGAGGCGGCGGAGCTGGCGGGGCGGCTGACGTTCGGCGAGACGCCGGTGCGGTTTCCGTTCACGACGGCGGTGGTGGAGTGCTATGCCGACGCGAAATGAGGGGGCGGGACGGGACACGGACACCCGTTGGCAATATGTCAGCGATTCGTTGCCGGAGGGCTTCGGAGGGCTTCGCAGGCGCGGGTCAGATGACCGGTGGCCGGCCGAGGCGGGTCAGTCGCCAGACCGTGCGCCACCGCATCGGACGCCGTGGGCCGGCCGGCACCCGCACCCCCTCCGCGAATCCCCCGAACCAGGCCTTGAGGGCGCCGAGCGAGCGGGTGCGCAGCAGCGTGACCCCGATCCACACGCCCAGGTGGACCGGGATGAGCGGCAGCGGCAGGTTGCGCCGGACCAGCCAGACCCGGTTGCGGGCGGTGACCCGGTGGTAGATGGCGTGCCGGGCGGGTGAGGTCTTCGGGTGCTGCAGCAGCAGTTCGGGCGCGTAGAGGATCTTCCAGCCGGCGTCGGTGGCGCGCCAGGCGAGGTCGGTCTCCTCGTGCGCGAAGAAGAACTCGGCCGGCCAGTCACCGATCTCGGCGAGCATCTCCATGCTGAACGCGTGCCCGCCGCCGAGGAACCCGGTGACGTACCCGCCCTGCATGGGGTCGGCGGCGCCGACGCGCGGGACGTGCCGGCGCTGGGTCTCGCCGTGCTCGTCGGCGATGCGGAAGCCGACGATGCCGAGGCGGGGGTCGGCGGCGTACAGGTCCCGTACGCGGCGCAGCACCTCGGGCTCCACGAGCAGCCCGTCGTCGTCCAGCTCCACCACGACGTCGATGTCACCGTACTCCCGGAGCCGGGCGAGGGCGACGTTGCGGCCGCCTGGGCAGCCGAGGTTCTCGTCGAGGTCGATCGTGGTGACCTCACCGGGCAGGGTGAGGCGGTCAGCGAGCTCGGGGAGCCGGCAGCCGTTGCCGACGATCACGATGCGGGTGGGCGCCAGGTCCTGTTTGGCCACGGACTCCAGCAGGGCGTCGACCTCCGTGGGCCGGTTCCCCATGGTCACCACGGCAACGGCGATCCTGGGCTCCACCGTGTCGCTCACCGTTCTCCACTCCGTCCGTCCGGCCGACGGCCCGCACCCGCGCTCCCGTCACGCGACGCCCGTCATTCACCAAGATGTTGCCTCAGATACGGAGGTTGCCCCGGCATCGGTTCACTTGACGCCCCGTTTACTACGATTTTCCCGTCGCCGTACGAATTTCAGACCGGACCAGTCCTCCCCCAGCGCCGCGACCTTCACATCGACGACGCCGAGGGGGAGGAAGAGGTCGCGCAGGTCGTTCTCGGTGATGTCGCTGACGTGTCCGGCGGCCTTGCGTGGCCAGGCGATCCAGAGCATGGCGTCGTCGGCGAGATCGCGGACGAGGGCCGGGGTTTCGGCGGCGAGGTCGGCGTGCGAGTGGTAGAAGGCGACGGTGATGTCGGCGTCGCGTGGGCCGCCGGGGGCGAGGTCGGTAC
The DNA here is from genome assembly GCF_040295925.1 of Streptomyces sp. NPDC002588. Lineage (NCBI taxonomy): Bacteria > Bacillati > Actinomycetota > Actinomycetes > Kitasatosporales > Streptomycetaceae > Streptomyces > Streptomyces sp. NPDC002588. The sequence goes on along the minus strand of NZ_JBEOWF010000068.1, from coordinate 38,595 downwards.
CGGCGGGCAGCCCGGGGATCTCCCAGCCGGGCGGGGCGTGGCGCAGCCGGAGCCTGGTCCGGTCGCCGGGCTCGGTCCCGGTCCTGATGCCGAGCTTCTTGGCGAGCGGGGTGCCGGAGTAGCCGCCGCCCGCGCCCGCGGAGGTGTTGGTCACGCGCTCACCGTAACCTCGCATCGGATCCGCCCCCACTCGAAGGAATCACGATGCCCGCCAGGCCTGCCGTTCCTGCCACGTCCTTCCGCTGTGCCGCGCTCGACGACTTCCAGAACGTCGCGACGGCCTTCGCCGACTGGTCGGTGCCGGGAGCGGAGGTGGAGGTGGTCTCCTTCACCGAGCACTTCGACGACGAGGACGAACTGGCCGCGGCGCTCGCCGGCTTCGACTGTGTCGTCACCCTGCGGGAACGCGTTCGCTTCCCGGCGTCGCTGCTGGACCGGCTGCCGAGGCTGAAGCTGCTGATCGCCTCCGGCATGCGGAACTCGGTGATCGACTACGCGGCGGCGGAGGCGAACGGCGTGACGGTGTGCGGCACGGAGAGTTCGTCGACACCGCCGGTCGAGCTGACCTGGGCGCTGCTGCTGGGCCTGGCCCGGGGGCTGGTGCGGGAGAACACCGCGCTGCGGGAGGGCGGCCCCTGGCAGTCCACGGTCGGCGCCGATCTGCACGGACGCCGGCTCGGTCTGCTGGGACTGGGGAAGACCGGCAGTCTGGTGGCGCGGGTCGGGGCGGCCTTCGGGATGGAGGTGAGCGCATGGAGCCAGAACCTGACGGCGGAGCGGGCCGGGGAGGTGGGTGTGCGGCTCGCGCCCTCGAAGGAGGAGCTGCTGGCCGAGAGCGACTTCGTCTCCGTCCACCTGGCGCTGGGCGACCGCACGCGGGGGCTGATCGGTCCGGCCGAGCTGGCGCTGCTGAAGCCGACGGCGTATCTGGTCAACACCTCGCGGGCGGCGATCGTCGACCAGGAGGCGCTGGTGGCGGCGCTCAGGGAGGGGCGGATCGCGGGGGCGGGGGTCGACGTCTTCGACATCGAGCCCCTCCCGCCCGGCCATCCGCTGCGTACGGCACCCCGGCTGCTGGCGACTCCCCACCTCGGATACGTGTCCCGCGCGAACTACGAGCGGTACTACGGGCAGGCGGTGGAGGCGATCCGGGGGTATCTGACGGGCGCACCGGTGCGGGTGCTGGGCTGACCGGCGGGCGGACGGGCGTCGGGTACCGCGCCCCCGCCCCTGACCGGCCGGGGCGGGGGCGGGGCGGAGATGTCTCGCTCCCGCCCCGGCGCGCGGCGCGGTCGCAGTTCGGTGGGCGGGCGAACCGGTGCGGGTCGTGGCCCGTCCACGCCGAGGAACAGCGGACCGGGTCGCCCGCGCGGACGGCCCCGCCGCCGGCCTCGGTCTCGACGACGCGGACCCGGACGTCCACTGCACGAGCCGGTATCCGTGCCGGCGCCCCGTCAGCGCACCGCGCCCCTCGGTGCGCCGGGGAGGGTGGGGTCAGGGGCGGCCCAGGGCCCGGTATTCCCAGCCCGCGGCGCGCCACTGGGCGGGGTCGAGGGCGTGGCGGCCGTCCACGATGCGGCGGCGGGAGACGACCGCGCCCAGGGCGTGCGGGTCGATCTCGCGGAACTCGGTCCACTCGGTGAGCAGCACCACCACCTCCGCCTCCCGGGCCGCGGTGAGCACGTCGGTGCCGTATTGCAGGTCGGGGTAGACGCGCCGGGCGTTCTCGGTGGCCGCGGGGTCGATGACGGTCACCTGGGCGCCGGCCTGGTGCAGGGTGCGCGCCACGTCCAGTGCCGGGGCGTCCCGGATGTCGTCGGAGTTGGGCTTGAACGCCGCCCCGAGCGCGGTCACCCTGGCGCCGGCCAGTTCGCCGCCCGCCAGTTCGCGGACCAGGTCGACCGTGCGGGCCCGGCGGCGCTGGTTGATGGCGTCGACCTCGCGGAGGAAGGAGACGGCCTGGCCGACGCCCAGTTCCTCGGCGCGGTGGCTGAAGGCCCTGATGTCCTTGGGCAGGCAGCCGCCGCCGAAGCCGAGGCCGGGCTTGAGGAACCGGCCGCCGATCCGGTCGTCGTGGGCCAGCGCGGTCGCGAGACCGGTGACGTCGGCGCCCGTCGCCTCGCAGACCTCCGCCATGGCGTTGATGTAGGAGATCTTGGTGGCGAGGAAGGAGTTGGCGGCGACCTTGACGAGTTCGGCGGTGGGCAGGTCGGTGACGACGACCGGGGTGCCCTGGGCGATCACCGGGGCGAAGGCGGCACGCAGCTGCGCCTCGGCCCACTCCGACGTGGTGCCGAAGACCAGACGGTCGGGGCGCAGGGTGTCCTCCACGGCGTAGCCCTCGCGCAGGAACTCCGGGTTCCAGGCGAGTTCGACGTCCGTTCCGGCCGGGGCGGTCTGCTGGACGAGGTCGGTCAGCCGGGCGGCGGTGCCCACCGGGACGGTGGACTTGCCGACGACCAGCGTGCGTCTGCGCAGATGGCGGGCGAGTTCCGTGGCCGCGCTGTCGACGTAGCGCAGGTCCGCCGCGTGCGAGCCCTGCTGCTGGGGCGTGCCCACGCACAGGAAGTGGACGTCGCCGAACTCGCCGGCCTCGGCGAAGTCCGTGGTGAAGCGCAGCCGGCCGGTGTCGAGGGCCTTCGCGAGCAGTTCGGGCAGTCCGGGCTCGAAGAAGGGCACCTCGCCCGAGTTCAGCCGCTCGATCTTGACCGGGTCGACGTCCACGCCCAGGACGTCGAAGCCCAGGACGGCCATGCAGATGGCATGGGTGGCACCGAGGTAGCCGGTGCCGATGACGGTGAGCCGGGGGGTGGGTCTGTGCGTGTCTTCCGTGGAGGTCGAGGTCACGGGGGTCTCCAGAGTGTGGGCTGTCAGGAGGTGCAGGCGACGTTGGAGAGGCCCTCGGCCGCGTCGTTCGCCTTGTTGTCGCAGGTGACTTTGTTGCCGTCGGACGTGAGGTGGAAGCCGTAGCCGGGTCCGTCCACGTTGGCGGTGTTGCCCCGGAAGGTGTTCCCGGTGCCCCAGCCCTGCACGATCTGGTGGGTCTGGAAGCCGTCCAGCGGCGAATGGCTTCCGGTGTTGCCCTGGAGCAGCCAGCCGTTGCCCTTCACATCGACCCAGGAGTCGTTGTTGTGGGAGCCGCTCAGCTTCGATCCGTCGAAGGTGTTGTCGATGAGCTTGCCGTCGCTGGTGCCCTCCTTGATGTCGACGGCCTCCGCGGTGGTGTCGCTGATGTGGTTGCCGCGTACGACGTTGCGGTCGCTCCGGTCCGTGTCGCACGCGCTGACGGTGCACCAGTTGGACTTGGCCGTGCCGATGTAGATGCCCTCGCCGTACTTCTCGCGGCGCAGCCCGGTGGCACGGACGGTGTTGTCCCGGACCATGTTGTCCGAGCTGAAGTCCCGCAGGTGGATGGCCTCGTCACCGATCTGTTCGACGGTGAGCCCCTGGATGACGGTGCCGACCACGCCGTCCGCCATCACGCCTTTCTGGGCGTCGCGGACGGAGAAGCCGACGAGCCGCCAGTAGCTCACACGGTCCAGGTGGAAGGCGTAGCCGTCGTCGGTGCCGCCGCCGTCTATGACCGCTCCGGAACCGCCGCACAGGAAGATCGGCTTCGCGGCCGTTCCGGAGACCTCGGCGGTGAAGTTGCCCGCGTAGGTGCCGTTGGCCAGGGAGATGCTGTCTCCGGGCCGCGCCTGGGCGAGGGCCTGCTCGAGCGTGGTGGCGTCGCTCACCTTGACGGAGGCCTTCGGGCAGGCGACCGCCGAGGCGGGCACCGAGCCGCTGGTGGCCTGTGCGGTCGGGGCCGCGACGGTGGCCGACCGGGTCGGCAGCGCCGACCGGGCGGCATCGGCCGAGGGCGGTACGGTCGCCCCCGGCCTGGGGCCGGCGGTGGTGGCGCCGGCCGTCACCTTCGGGTCCGAGCCGCCGCCGCCCGCCACCGCCACGACGAGCGCGATCAGGGCGACCAGGAACGCGCCCGCGGCCAGCCAGAGAGCCGGCTGCCGGGAGCGGCCGCCCTCAGGGGCGGGCGGCGGGGTCGGCTGCATGGGCTGGGTGGATGACATGGCGGCGGCTCCGGTCCGGTCGCGCGGTCGGCAGGGACAGGGGAAGGCGGGCGGATGCCCGGCGGTGGCCCTTCATCGAAGGGGCGGCCGCCCGGCCGGGGCGGTCTCGGGCGTCAGGGCGCGCAGGCTGGTGGTCTCCTGGTCGTCGTCCTTCGAGAACCAGCCGTGCTCGGGCGTCCGACCGGCGGGAATCTCCCGGACGGGCGCGCTGACCAGCGGCATCTTGTCCTCGTACGGATGCGTGCCGAGGACGCGCCGGCTGCCGCGACGGTGCCCGCGGCGGAGCTGGCGGCGGCCCAGCGCCGCCGAGAACAGGATGAGCAGCAGAATGCCCACCCAGAGCAGGGTCATCGGGCTGGCGTAGTGCCGGAACTTGATCCAGAAGGAGCTGGTGTCGTGCCAGGCGAACGTCTGGTTCTGCTTCACGGTGATGTCGCCGTGGGCGCGGGTGGTGTCCAGCGCGCTCGGGCCCACCCCCGAGACGACGTTGTAGGAGACGAGTGACTTGTCGACCGATCCGACGAGGCTGATGCCGTGGTTGGTGCCGTCCTGGACGGTGTTGCCGCGGATCTCGCCCACCGAGTCCCGTACGTAGATACCGGTGTCGGTGCTTTCGACGATGTTGCCGGTGATCGTCGCGCCGGTCACTCCGTCGCGCACCGAGATGCCCTGCCGGGACTGGCCGCTGAGGTGGTTTCCGGTGATGGCCACCTTGGTGGCGTTCTTACGGGCCACTATGCCCATGTCGCCGCCCTCGACCCGGTTGTTCTGCACGCCGACGTCCGTGCCGCCGAAGATCTCGATGCCGTAGTGGCCGTTGTCCGTGGCGGTGCTGTCGGACACGGAGTTGGAGCCGTAGCTGCTGATGGACTCGCCCGAGGCGGAGGGGCCGCCGGCGAGCGGCCGGCCGCTGAGGGTGAAGCCGTTCCCGCCGTTGCCCTTGGCGGTGGAGCCGCTGACCCGCACCTGCTGGGTGGCCCGGGCCAGGACGAACCCGTCGCCGCCGTTGTCCTTGGACACGGTCCGCTCGACGACCGCGTTGGTGACGAACCGGTGCAGGACCACGCCGTGTTCCAGGCTCTTCTGCACCGTGCTGTCGCTGATGCTGACGCCGTTGGCGCCGGAGATGAACAGGCCGTACGCGTTGCCTGTGAGGCTGGAGTGGCCGATCTCCGCCGAGACGTACGACAGGCTGGGCACCGAGAACCGGGTGTCCGGTGTGGCCAGCGACCCGGAGGGCTGGGCCACCACGCCGCCGCTGCCGGCGTCGGTGCCCGACGACACGGTCGAGTCCTTGATGTTGCCGGTGTCGGGGCGGTCGGTCCCGGTGAGACTCAGGCCGCCGGTGCGGCCGCTCCAGAACCCGAGGTCGCTGACCTTGGCGTACGTCATGGAGAACTGGCCGCCGATGGCCCGGATGTACGCCCGGCCGTCCCGTACGTCGGTGTCCGTCTTGTTCTTCCGGTTGTCCCAGCTCAGGATCCGCATGGGCGCCTGCGGGGTGCCCTCCAGGGTGAGCCGGCCGCCGAACGACACGATGCTCACGAAGCCCTTGTTGCTGCTGGCCATCCGCAGGGTCAGCCCGCCGGGGTTGGACAGCTTCAGCTTGGCGCCCGCGTTGAGGTAGATGTTCTCGGTGAGCAGGTAGGAGCCGTCCCGCTCGCGGACAAACGTCTGCGGAGCCAGTTCGAGCAGGTCCGAGACGGTGTAGGCGTTGCTCCGCTGGGTCAGGACCAGGGTGTAGCCGCTGCCGGTGTCCAGCCGGTACGGCGCCTTCCACTGGCCGCCCTTCAGCGGGGCGACGGCGGCGACCGCGCGGACCTGGTCCAGGCGGTGGTCCTCGGCGGCCACGAGCGCGGTCTCGTTCTCCGCGTCCGTGGCGTTGACCTGCGGCTTGTCATCGCCGTCGGCGGCCGGGGCGATGGTGGCGGAAGCGAAGAGCGCACCGGCGGCGAGAGCCAGCACGACGATCGCGCGGGCGCCTGCCCGGAGGTGATGACGCGTCATGACTGCTGCACCTCCGCCCACGTGGCCGTGGCGGTCCGTGCCGCGCCGCCGAGGGACGCGGAGTTCTGTCCCTCGCCGCCGACGCTGTTGCTGGTGCGGGTGAGCCAGCCCTGCTTGTTCATCGTCACGAATGCGAACAGTTTGATCGGCAGCGAGATCATGATGACGACGAGGGCCAGCAAAGGCAGCAGCAGCACTTCCTGCGGATGCCTGCGCAGGTGCGAGTAGCCGCGGATGCCGCGTCCCACGAGCAGCCAGATCAGCACCAGGACCACGCCCCTGCCGGTCAACTCCAGGCGGCTGAAGACCAGATACCCGAGTGCCATGCCCATCGTCACCGGTGTCAGCAGGATCTGCAGCACGGTGATCTTGGTGACCAGGGGGACCCGCCAGAGCCAGCCCTTGTACAGGGCGGTCAGGTAGCAGCGGTAGGAGTTCCGGCTCCAGCGCACCCGCTGCTTGACGAACGCGCGGAACGAGGAGGGGAACATCGAGATCGCCCGCGCCGATGACTGGTGCACGGTCTTGTAACCGGATGCGAGCACCAGCCAGGTCAGCCGTCCGTCGTCACCGGCGACGCAGCGCCGGCCCAGGAAGAACTCGTTCTCCAGGTTCTCGAGGACGGGCTCGATCGCGGCCCGCCGGTACGCCGCCGTACGGCCGGACAGGCAGGCCACGGCGCCCGCGCGGCCCATGGCCGGGACGTAGTCGTAGTAGCGGAGGTTGACCAGCCAGTCGGCGACCCGCCGCCAGACACTGGTGCGGCGCTGGTAGACGTTCTGCTGGGTGCCGACGCCGCCGACCGCGGGGTCGACGAACGGCATCTGGACGGCGGCCAGCAACCCCGGCTCCCAACGGGTGTCGGAGTCGACCAGCACCACCAGTTCGCTGGTCGCGGCGCGGATGCCCACGCCCAACGCCGACCGCTTGCCGCGGTGTTCGAAGGGCAGCACCCGGACCCGGGGGTCGCGCACCTGCGCCAGCCTGTGCAGGACCTCCGCGTCCTCCACGTCCGGCACGATGATGACCTCGGTGGGATCCTGCGCCAGCCAGGTGTCCAGGCAGTCCACCAGGATGTCGGCGTCCTCCCGGTACGCCGGGACCACCACGGACACCGTGGTCCGGTAGTTGTTCACCACGGGCTTGGCGAAGCGGGAGAGCACCGCCCGGTAAAGCCACAGCCCCCAGACGAAGGCGCCGGCGAGGCCCAGTGGCATCACCTCACGCCACGATGTCTCGGCTGTCACCGTGACTATCCATGACCAGAAATCGTCGAAGAATCCCGACACGAACCCAGACCCCCCAGCCGGAGCGATGCCCAAACACGTGGGCGAAATGTGCGATGTTCGCGGTCTACACGGCGAAATCTAGGGCCGAATCAATCCCTCTCGGCACACAGTCAACACAAAGTTCACTTGCAGCATCCACGAATCCTTCACAGGGGGCGCGGCTTTCCTGCGAACGATCCGCCGCCCCGCCACACATATCCAGCCAGCGGACAAATCATCTGATGGGCAGTCATTTATCGTGCGCCCCAAGCCACTTGGAGCAGCGGCCGGCGCACCCGACCGCGAACCGCCGGCCGACACCCCGACGGCCGCACGGGCTTCACGCAAGCAAACCAATCGTGACGCAGGTCACATCATGAAATCGCGATGGTGAAGGCGCCGGTCGCCGAAATGAAGACAGGGGCAACGCCATCGAAACAAACCCATCTCACGCCGCGCCCACAAGTCGCCCGCGGGCACGGAAACGACGAACCCGGCCCCGTCGTCGCCCTTATTGCAATGGGTGCCGCGATCACCCGTGGGCAATCCGGGCATGGAATCCGTAAGTAACAAACGCGGAATGACTGGGCAATCTCCGTGCGTCACTCTCGCCTTGGTCGTCCGGCGAGAGGAAGTCGGCACTGAGCACGGAGGGAAGCTCGATGAGCCTTGTCAGCGAGTGCTGCATGGACCTCCGGTGCCGTGTCCACCAGTCCGCCTGGACGCGCGGACGTGTGGCGCACGGTTCACATGCGGCGTCCGAGAGCTCTCACGCCTGACCGCGTACCGATGACCGCGGCCGGTGGGCCTGCCCGGTCCGCGGTTCCGCGGTGTCGCTCTCCCTGGACCGGCTCGACGCCACGCGCCGTCCCCACGCACTTCTCCTGACGCCGTCGTCCTGGCGTGTGCGCCTCATGGGTGCCTGCCGGGCCGTTCCGGCCGCGCTTCGTAGAAGGACCTTCGCATGACCACTGCTCTGCCCCGCCCTGCCCCGCCCCGGGACTGCACGTTCGACACCGACGACTGGGCGATCCTCGCCCAGTACTGGTACCCGGTCGCCCTGTCGAGCGAGATCGGCGACACCCCGGCCGCCGTACGCCTGCTCGACGTGCCCCTGGTGTCCTACCGGGTGGACGGCAGCGTGGTCGTGGCCCACGACATCTGCCCGCACCGGGGTGTCCCGCTCAGCCTGGGCACGGGCGACGGGAGCGGCATCACCTGTGCGTATCACGGGTTGCGCTTCGGTGACGGCGGACGGTGCGTAAAGGTGCCGGCGCATCCGGAGTCGAAGATCCCGTCCCGGCTGAACCTGCGGACCTACCCCGTCGTCGAGCGGTACGGGCTGGTGTGGACCTGCTTGCGGCCGGCCCCGGACACCGATCCGGTGATCCCGGCCATGGCCCACTGGGACGACGCGGGATTCCAGCAGATCAACTGCCCCTGGATAGACATCGCGGCCTTCGCCGGCCGCCAGCTCGAAGGCTTCCTCGACGTCGCCCATTTCGGCTTCGTCCACCTGGAGTCCTTCGGCGACCCCGACAACGTCGAGGTCCCCGACTACACGCCGGTCCGCCACCGGTACGGCTTCTCCGTGGACTACTGGAGCACGGTCAGCAACTATCCGCGCGGCGCCGAGAAGGCCCCGCCCGGCTTCCAGTGGCTGCGCCACTTCGACGTACACCTGCCGTTCACGGCAACGCTGACCGTGCACTTCCCCGACGGCGGACTCCTCGACATCATGAACGCCGCTTCACCGGTCTCGGCCCGCCGGACCCGCATGTTCGCCCCGATCGCCCGCAACTTCGACACCGACCAACCCACCCAGGCGGTATACGACTTCAACCGGACGGTCTTCGAGGAGGACCGGGCGATCGTGGAGGTCCAGAAACCCGAGAACCTCCCCCTGGACCCCAGGCTCGAAGTGAACATCCCGGCCGACCGGAGCTCCGTCGCCTACCGGCGCGGACTGCGGGACCTGGGCCTGAGCCACTTCTTCACCGCGTAGGGGACTGCCGTGAAGACCCTCGACGTCATCGTCCACGCGATCTCCCTCGCCTCCGCCACCAGCCGCAGCCACGAACACCTCACCGTCGGCCGGCGGCTGAGGGTCCCGCCCCCGCGCAACCACGTCCCGCTCGTGGCGGCCCAGCGCCAGGTACCCGTCACGGGCGGCATCGGCATCACTCCCCTGCCCTCGATGGCCGAAGCGGCCGCCGCCGGCCGGCAGCCCGGCCGGATGCCCACCGAACGCTTCGCCCCGGCGGTTCCGTTACCTGGCGGGGGTGAGGTCGCCACCGAATTCACCGTACGGATCGCGAGCACCGGCAGCGGCCACCCCGTCCCTGCCGACCGCACCATCACCGACGGCCTCACCCCCGAACGCCTCCTCGGCCACTGACCCGGGGTCTGTGACCCCAGGTCGCCGCCCGACCCGAGACCGGCGCGGCCGTGTCCGGGCTTCGCCACCTCCATGTTCCGCCCGTCCAGGTTCTTCATGTCCGCCATGAGCCGGTGCCCACCCGGCCAGCGAAAGGAACGCGTGCAATGACCAGAAGTTCGAGCAGCGACGACAGAGCGTTCGCCGCCGACCGCCGTCTCTTCCTCAAGAGGGGACTGCAACTCGGCGGTGCCGTGATGCTCGGCGGCCCGCTGCTCGCCGCATGCGGCGACTCCGACTCGTCGGCCTCGGCCTCCTCCGCGTCCTCCGGTTCCAAGAGTTTCGGTGAGCTGACACTGCGGCTGTCCTGGATCAAGAACGTCGAGTTCGCGGGCAGCTACATCGCGGACAGCAAGGGCTACTACACGGACGAGGGCTTCTCGAAGGTCACGCTGATCGGCGGCGGCCCGTCCGCGACGCCGATGGAGACGGACGTCGTCACCAAGAAGGCACTCGTCGCGATCAGCGCCCCCGACATCACCGGCGCCGCCGTCGCCAAGGGCGCGCCACTGAAGATCATCGGCGCGCAGTACCAGAAGAACCCGTTCTGCATCATGTCGATGGCCAAGGCCCCGATCACCAAGCCGGAGGACATGTACGGCAAGAAGATCGGCGTCCAGGCGAGCAACGAGTCCGTGTGGGCGGCATACCTCAAGGCCACCGGGCTGGACGGGTCGAAGATCACGAAGGTGCCGGTGCAGTTCGACCCGCTGCCGCTGACGCAGGGCACCGTGGACGGCTGGTTCTCCTTCGCGACGAACGAGCCGAACACGCTGCGCCTGAAGGGCTTCAAGGTCTCGACGATGCTGCTCGCCGACACCGGCTACCCGCTGGTCTCGGAGACGTACTGTGTCCGCCAGGACACCATCGACAAGCAGCGCGAGCTGCTCAAGGCGTTCCTCCGCGCGGAGATCAAGGGCTGGAAGGCGAGCATCGCCGACCCGGCGCTCGGCGGGAAGCTCGCGGCCGAGACGTACGGCAAGGGGCTCGGGCTGACCACCAAGGAGCAGACCCTCGAGTCCGAGGACCAGAACAAGCTGATCGTGAGCGCCGACACCAAGAAGAACGGCCTGTTCACGGTCACGCCGGAGCTGATCGAGGAGAACATCAAGACGCTGAAGTACGGCGGCCTCGACATCACCGCCGACAAGCTCTTCGACCTCTCGATCCTCGAAGAGCTCTACAAGGAAGACCCCAGCCTCATCTGAGGCTCCGGCGGTACCGGTGCGGCCCCGTCGGCCCGCCGGTACCGGCTTCCCGTACCCGCACCGCACACAGAGGTCACCACCTGATGAGTACCGCAACCGGCGTTCCCGAAGCATCCGACGACTCCGCACCGTCCGGTGCCGGCACCGGGCTGTCCCTGCGCGGCCTGAGCAAGGAGTTCAAGCTCGGCCGGCGCCGCGTACCCGCACTGGCCGGCGTCGACCTGGACACGACCGAGGGCCAGTTCCTCGCGCTGCTCGGGCCGTCGGGCTGCGGCAAGTCGACCGTTCTGCGGATCCTCGCCGGGCTCGACAGCCCGACCGCCGGTACGGCACTCGTGCACGGCGAGGCCCCGGAGTCGGCCCGCAAACGGCACCACCTGGGCATCGCCTTCCAGGACGCCGCACTGCTGCCGTGGCGCTCGGTCGCCGCCAACATACGGCTGCCGCTGGAGATCAGCGGCATCAAGGCCGACCCGGCGGCGATCGCCGACCTCATCAAGCTGGTCGGCCTCGAAGGCTTCGAGAAGGCCCGCCCCGCCCAGCTCTCCGGCGGCATGCGGCAGCGCGTCGCGATCGCCCGCTCGCTGGTCGTCGACCCCAAGGTGCTGCTGCTGGACGAGCCGTTCGGCGCGCTGGACGACATGACCCGCCAGCGGCTCAACCTCGAACTCCAGCGCATCTGGCAGGCCCGAGCGGTGACCACCCTGCTCGTCACCCACTCCATCAACGAGGCCGTGCTGCTCAGCGACACCGTCGCCGTCATGTCCCCCCGGCCCGGCCGCATCGTGGAGACCGTCACCATCGACCTGCCCCGCCCCCGCACCCCGGAGATGATGCGCTCCCCCGCATTCCACGCCTACGCCGACCAGTTGTCGGAACTCCTGTTCGGCCGCGCCGGCATCCCCGCCGACGCCCCCGAGCCCGCGACGGAGGCGTCATGAGTGCGCGGCGTTCCGCCTGGGCCGGCGGGGCCGTCGGCATCGCGGCTCTGATCGGGGCGTGGTCGCTGCTGTCCACCACGGTCGTCAGCACGGGGGACGGCGTGCCCACCCCGTGGGCGGTCGTGGCGAGCGTGTTCGACGACGGCTGGTCCTTCTACAGCCCGCATGTCACGCAGACCGCGGGCGAGGCCCTGACCGGGTATCTGATCGGCAACGGACTGGCACTGGGGCTGGCGGTGCTGGTCCTGCTGGTGCCCGTGCTGGAGCGGGTGATCACACAGATCGCGGTGGCCTCCTACTGCCTGCCGATCGTGGCGATCGGCCCGATCCTGTCGCTCGTCCTCGACGGTGACAAGCCGATGTCGGCGATGGCCGGGCTGTCGGTCTTCTTCACCACCCTCATCGGCGCGCTGCTCGGGCTGCGCTCGGCCGACCCGGCCGCGCTGGACCTGGTACGCGCCTACGGCGGCGGCCGCTGGCAGCAGATGCTGCGGGTCCGCCTGATCGCCGCGCTGCCCAGCACGCTGGCAGCCCTCAAGATCGCCGGTCCGGCGGCGCTGCTCGGCGCGATCATCGGAGAGTACCTCGGCCGCGTCGACAGCGGCCTCGGCATCGCCATGACCATCGCCCAGCAGCAACTCGACGTGCCCCGCACCTGGGGCATCGCCCTGGTCTCGGGCGCGGTGGCAGGCGTCGCGTACGGCGTGGTCGGGCTCGTCGCCCGCTATGCCCTGCCGTGGTCGCGCACGACGACAGTGGAAGGCGGACACGCATGAGCACCGCGACCAGGACGCGGACGGCCCCCGCGGTGCGTTTCGCGGCGGGTGCGCTGCGCCCGCTGATGAACGTGGTCGTGACGATGGCGGCCGTCATCGTCCTGTGGATCGTCTTCCTGCAGATCTACGACCTGGACCCGCTGGTGGCCAAGTCACCGATCGACATCTTCCACTACCTGTTCACGGACACGGACGCGGGCGCCCACCGCTCCGTGGTCTCCTCCGGTCTGGGCCGCACGCTGCTCGACGCCGGGTTCGGCTTCGTCGCCGGGCTCGTGGCGGCGGTGGGGGTGGCGGTCGTCTTCGTCCTGCTGCGGAGCGTCGAGCAGGCGCTGCTGCCGATGGCGGTCGTCGTGCGGTCCGTGCCCCTGGTGGCGATGACCCCGCTCATCACTCTCATCTTCGGCCGCGGCCTGATGGCCACCACCGTCATCAGCGGTCTGGTCGTCTTCTTCCCCGCTCTGGTCACCATGACCTTCGGCCTGCGCTCCGCCTCCCGCCAGGCGGCCGACCTGTGCCGCGCGTACGGCGCCGGAGGCTGGACCATCGCCCGCAAGGTCATGCTGCCCAGCGCGGTCCCCGCGTTCTTCGCCAGCGCCCGCGTCGGCGTCCCCGGAGCCCTGATCGGCGCGATGCTCGCCGAATGGCTCTCCACCGGGCAGGGCCTCGGCTACGCCATGCTCAAGGACTCCTCCACCTTCGACTACGACCACCTCTGGGCCTCGGTCGCAGTCCTCACCGCCGTGTCCGCACTGGCGTACAACATCATCGCGGCCATCGAGACCGTCGCCCTGGCCCGCTTCGCACCCGACATCCGCCCGGGCACATGACCCCGACCGACAGGACGGCTTGTTCCCCGGACGTGCTTCGTGACGAGGCGGTCGCGGTCTTCCGGGCCTACGGCGAACGCGAGGATGCCGTCGTCCACAACGCACGCGGAGCCGTGACCGTCACCTCGTAGCGGGTCAGGGCCGCAACCCCGCGACCAGCGGACCGATCAGGGCGGCACCGGCACCGGCAGCGACGACGTGAAGGTGGCCGTGCCGTCCTTGATCTCAATGCATTACGGAGCCGCCTTCGGGATTCGAACCCACAGGGGTTCGGCACCATCGCGGACAAGTCGGCTCAACAGGGCCGCATTTTCCCCATCGTTGAACTGTGCCGCGGCGACTACCTTGAGGTGTATCGGAACGACGCCTGTGGTTCCGTCGCGTGACATGCGGTCGGGCGGCAGCGGGCTGCCGGGCCGGGGGGAGGTCCACGCATGAAGGAGATACGGCTTCTCGGCGAGCAACGCATCATTTCCGGCACGGACTCCGACGCCATGCCGCAACCATCGCGAGCGGTCGCACTGCTGGGCTACCTCGTGCTTCGCACGGGGATGGCGCAGAGCCGGCAGCATCTCGCGGCTGTCTTCTGGCCTGATTCCGGGGAGGCGCAGGCGAGGACCAACCTCCGGCGCGAGCTCCACCACCTCAGGCTCCTCCTCGGCCCGGACCCGTCGCTGGTGATCGGCATCGCGACGCTGGCGTGGTGCGACAGCCCGTCGTGCCGTGTGGACGTCCGGGTGTTCCGCACCGAGCGGGCGGCGGCGATGGCGGCGTGGGCGGCGGGGGACCGACCAGGGTTTCTGGCGCATGCGGCCGCGGCGATCGGCGAATATCGCGGTGAGCTCGCGCCCGGGTCCTTCGACGACTGGGTCATCGATGAGCGGGAGCGGTTACGGCGGGAATGCGTCGACCTCTGCGACCTGGCCGTCACCGGCTGGCACGAAGCCGGGGACCTGTTCCGGGCGGTGGAGGTCGCCCGGTTCCGGATCCGGCTCGAGCCGCACGAGGAGACCGGCTACCGCCGGTTGATGGAACTGCAGATGGAGGCCGGGGACCGGGCCGCCGCGATGAGCACGTATCACCGGTGTGCTTCGGTGCTGGAGCAGGAGCTCGACATGGCTCCGAGCCCTGACACCGAGTCACTGGTCGCGCGGCTGCTGGCCCCGCTCCCGGCGTCCTCGCACCGGTCGGAGTCCGTCGAGACCCGCGCGCGCCTGGGGTCCGCGGGCCTGAGCCTGGTCGGACGGGAGGCTGAGTTCGCCGCCCTGACGCGGTGCTGGCGCCAGGCCGCCGACGGCCGCAGCGGACTTGTCGTCGTGTCGGGCGAGGCCGGGATCGGCAAGAGCAGGCTCGTCGCCGAGGTCGCTGCGATGGCCGCCGCCGAGGGCGCGGTGGTGGCGACTGCGCGGTGCTTCGGTCTGCAGGGGCAGATCGCCCTCGCGCCGATCGCCGACTGGCTGCGTGGGCCGGCGGTACGGGCCGCCGTCAGCACACTGGACCCGGTGTGGCGTACCGAAGTGGAACGGCTGGTACCGCGCAGGGAAGCCCGCCCGCCGGACGAGGCAGCCGGACAGCCGAGCGGCGCTCGGCGCACCCCCTCCGCCGAGGGGCTCCGCGCGATGGCCGACGCCTGGCAGCGGCACCGGTTCTTCGAGGGACTGGCACGCGCCGTGCTCGGCGCCGCGCGCCCGACCCTCCTCGTCCTCGACGACCTCCAGTGGTGCGATCAGGAGACCATGGCCTGGCTGGCGTTCCTGCTCGGATTCGCGGACGGCTCGCCCGTCCTGGTCGCGGCCACGGTCCGCACGGACGAACTGGCGGACAACCAGGACGTCTCCGCCACGCTCAAGGCCCTCAGATCGGCGGGATCCGTCACCGAGGTCGCGCTGAGTCCGCTGGAACGGGACCAGACCGCGGAGCTCGCCGAATCGGTGCTGGGCCGACCACTGGCCCCGGCACAGCGCAGGCTCCTGTACGCGGCCACGGGCGGGTTCCCGTTGTTCGTCGTCGAGGCGTCCCGCAGTCTGCCCGGCGTGGGCGCCCCGGACGCCTCCGAACCGGGAGCGGACCTGACGGCGGTCCTGAGACGGCGGCTCGAACTGCCGTCACCGGCGGCCCGGGAAGTGGCGGGCCTCGCCGCCGCGCTCGGCCGGGACTTCAGCCTCGACCTGCTCAGCGAGGCCAGCGACCTCGACTGCGACACTCTGGTGCGGGCGGTCGACGAACTCTGGCGGCATCGGATCCTGCGGGTGCAGCGCACCGGCTACGACTTCTCCCACGACCTGCTCCGGGACGCGGCCTACGCGTCGGTCAGCCCCGCCCGGCGCTGGCTGCTGCACCGGCGACTGGCGCAGGGCGTCGAACTCCTCTACTCCGGGGGCCTCGACGAGGTCGCGGCCATGCTCGCCGAGCAGTACGACCGGGGCGGCCGCCCGGACCGCGCCCTGCATTACTTCGCACGGGCCGCCGAGGTGGCCGCCGGAACGTTCGCCCACGCCGAGGCGGTCCGGCTCTACCGGCGCTGCCTGGTCCTGGTGGCCCGGCTCTCCGGGCGCGAGCGCGACGTCCGCGAGCTGGAGGTGCTGCAGGCGATGTCCGCACCACTCACCGCTTCGCAGGGCTATTCGTCCCGTGAAGTGCAGAAGGCTCTGGAAAAGTCGGTCTCACTGGCCGAACGCCTCAACAAACCCGCACAGTTGCTGGCCGGGCTGGTCGGGCTGTGGTCGGTCTGCTTCGTCCAGGGCCGCATCGCGCTCGGCCACAAGGTGGCGACCAGGGCCCTGAGTCTCGCCGAAGCGGACCGGGAACTGGCAGGGCAGGCGCACTTCGCATTCGCCGGCGGGGCGACCAGCCTCGGCCGACCGGCGAGTGCGATCCCACATTTCGACCTGGCCCTCGAACTCTCCCCGGGGACGGTGTCCCTGGTCGTCGGCTCCCGACCCGACGTCCACGCCCAGGCGTTCGCCGCCCATGCCTGCTGGCTGCTGGGCGAGAGCGACCAGGCCGCCGAACGGTGTGCCGACGCGATCGCCCGGGCCCGGGCGGCCGACCACCCGTACAGCGTCGCCGTCGCCCTCGCCTACGCGGCGGTCACGCACCAGATCAGCGGCGACCGGGCCGCCGCCGGCGAGGTCGTCGCGGAGTTGAGCGGCCTGTGTCGGCGCCACGGCTTCGCCTACTACAGCGAATGGGCTCTGATCGTCAGCGGCTGGACGGTGGGCGGCGAGCAGGGTGCCGGTCGGATTCGCGAGGGAATCGGACGGTTGAGGTCCCAGGGTGCCCACACCCGGATGCCGTACTGGTCGTCACTGCTCGCCGAGGTGCTCATCGCCGACAAACACTTCGAAGCGGCCCGCGCCGTCCTCGACGCGGCCCGGATCGGAGCCGAGCAGCGCGACGACCTGTGGTGGCTGCCGGAGGTGCTGCGCCTGCGAGCCCGCCTCGAACCGGGCCCGGACGCCGTGTCCATACTCGAACGCGCCGCCGACATCGCCGCCCGTCAGCAGAGCCGGGTCCTGGAGTCGAGGTGCCGCCGCGATCTCGCCGACCGCACCGTTCGCGAAGCATCCCGCCGCGTTCCCGTGGCCGCGTTCGGCGCGAACGGATCGCGAACGCGCGGTGCGTAGCGTCGGATCCTGCGGGCGCCCCGCGAGGACGCCCAGCAGCGAACCGAGCACCGTAATGGGGGGAAAGCCATGCAAGAACCCAGCACCCG
This sequence comes from Streptomyces sp. NPDC002588, assembly GCF_040295925.1. Classification (NCBI taxonomy): domain Bacteria; kingdom Bacillati; phylum Actinomycetota; class Actinomycetes; order Kitasatosporales; family Streptomycetaceae; genus Streptomyces; species Streptomyces sp. NPDC002588. Next base: position 21,343 of record NZ_JBEOWF010000068.1, on the reverse strand, counting down.
CCACTCCTACGAAGCGCTGGCCCACTCGCTTCGGGGCGAGCTCATCAGGCCGGGCGAGGCCGGCTACGACAGCGCGCGCGCCGTCTACAACGCGATGATCGACCGCAGGCCGGGGGCGATCGCGCGGTGTGCCGACACCGCGGACGTCGTCCGCTGCGTCGACTTCGCCCGTGAGCACGGGATCGACCTGGCCGTGCGCGGCGGCGGCCACAACGCCGCCGGACTCGGCGTCTGGGACGACGCCCTGGTCATCGACCTCTCCGCGATGCGGACCGTCACAGTCGACGCCGAAGCGCGCAAGGTGACCGCCCAGGGCGGCTGTCTGTGGTCGGACGTCGACGGCGCGACCGCGGAGGCGGGGATGGCCACCCCGTCGGGGTTCCTGGCCTCGACCGGGGTCGGAGGACTCACGCTCGGCGGCGGCGTCGGCTATCTGACGCGCCGCTTCGGCCTCACCGTCGACAACCTGCTGTCGGCGGAGGTCGTGCTCGCGGACGGGACCACCGTCACCGCGAGCGCACAGGAGCACGTCGACCTGTTCTGGGCCCTGCGCGGCGGCGGCGGCAACTTCGGGGTGGTCACCGCCTTCACCTTCGCCTGCCACGAGATCGGCGAGGACGGCATCGTCATCGGCGGGCCCGTGCTGTACGACCTGGCGGACACCGCAGCCGTGATGCGGTGGTACCGAGAGCTCGTCCCGGCCCTCCCCGAAGAGCTCAGCGGCTGGCTGGGACTCATCACCATCCCCCCGGCGCCGCCCTTCCCGGAGGAGCTGTGGGGCCGCAAGTCCTGCGCGATCGTCTGGTGCTACACGGGCCCGCATGACAAGGCCGAAGCGGTGCTGGCCCCGGTCCGCGAGTTCGGCTCGCCGCTGCTGGTCGGGCTGCAGGAGATGCCGTTCCCCGTTCTGCAGAGTGCCTTCGACGGCCTGTATCCGGCAGGCCTGCAGTGGTACTGGCGGGCGGACGTCTTCCACGAGATCTCCGACGACGCCATCGACGTGCACCTCAAGTACGGCGAGAAACTCCCCACGGGGCACTCCACCATGCACCTGTACCCGATCGACGGGGCGGCGGCGCGGATCCCGGAGGACGCGACCGCCTTCGCCTACCGCAGGGGCGGCTGGGCCGGTGTCATCGTCGGCGTCGACCCCGACCCGGCCAACGCCGGCCTGATCACCGACTGGGCCCAGCGGTACTGGGAGGAACTCCACCCCACCTCGGCGGGCGGCGCCTACGTCAACTTCCTCGGGGACGAGGGTCAGGACCGGATCCGCGCGTCCTATCTCGGCAACTACGACCGGCTGACCCGGATCAAGGAGCGCTACGACCCCGAGAACCTGTTCCACGTCAACCAGAACATCCCGCCGGCCACCCGGCGGCCGTGAGTCCGCGCCTGCTCCGACGTGACCGGTCGGTTCGCCTTCGTTGGAGAAGTCGGCTCTGGCGGCTTCACATGCGGACGCACCTCACCTCGTCCCGTTGAGCAGAACGTTCCACGACAGACCCTCTTTCAGGGGAAACGAGGAGTTCGCCCTGAAAGGCGATCGAATCGGGCGGGCCATCGCGTTGGCCGGGGCACGAGTCGCCACGCCGAAGCGCCCACCGCAACTTCACATCCGACCTCAGCATGCGGAGAACATCGTCATGAGAACGATCAGCTCGCTGAAAGCACCGCTGGCCGCAGTCACCGTCGTCGCACTCGCCGGCATCAGCCTCGCTGCCGCTCCGGCGGCCGAGGCCGCGGCGCAACCGGGACTGGTGAGCTCAGCGGCCACCGGCTACATCAGCTTGAGCTGGACGAGGTCGTTGCCGGGGCGGGACAGCAGCGCGTAATCGCGATGCCAGGTACCGGGATCGACCAGAGTTTCGTCGGTGACGCCGTTCAGGTACTGCCAGCGGGTGAGCGCCTGACGGGCGCCCGCCTCGGTCTCCGGGGTCTGCTCGTTCCAGTGGTCCCAGACGGCCTTCCAGAACGAGGGCACGACCGCATCCCGACGACCGCGGTGAGCTGCGACAGGGCCGCCGGCTCCAGTTCCGCGACGGCATCCGCCACCCGGTCAAAAAGCCGCAAGGCAGCGAACTCCCCACCGAGCAGCCGGGTCAGCCTTGACCCCAACAGCATCACCCGGCTCGCCCGAGTACCGTCACGAGACATTACCGAGAAGGGCTCACTGAACCGTCGTGACGGACGCGCGCCAGTCCGGCGCTGCCGAACCGGCGCGCGTCCCTTTCATCGTGCCCGGATCAGCTCATGCGAGGCGGCCGATCACTGGAATCCGCATCCGGGATTCTCTGCGTCGACCGACAACGGGGAGCCGGTCGGCAGGATGTAGAGGACCTCCAGCACCACCGCGGTGGAACCGCGGTTGATGCCTATGTGCACCTGATCCGCACCGCTCGGCTCCTGGATGAGGCTGCCGCGCGGATAGACCCCGTCAGACTTGCACGTCGCGTCGAAGTGGCTCAGCGTGCCCTTCTTGACCCAGCCGTAGAGGGTGCCGGTGTGGTAATGCCACCCGGTGGCCTGACCTGGCGGGATCGTGATCTCGCGCAGGATGTAGTCGGTGTTGCCGACCGTCTTCTGGGCGACGATCGTGCCGACCACTCCGGGTCCTGGCGGCGTCGCCTGGGCGGGCGTGCCAGGAACCAGCGATGCGCCGGCCGCCATCGTGGCGACGACGGCGGCACCGATCGCATTCCGTTTACTGAACAAGGAATTCCTTTCGCTCTTTCGATCACCCGCGGTCGGCCGAGGCTGCCTGCAGAGACGTCCGGTCAGAGAACAACCTCGGCCGCACGGATAACGCCGTCACCAGTCAGCGAGCTTCATCATCATTCACCTCCCCCCGTGATCGAAGACGCAGAGCGGCCGGGGCAAGAGCGTCAGAACTGCTAGAAAGCCTGGCGTCCGCCCGAACCGAGTTCTATTGAACAGGTCGCGACTTCCCTCCGACTGGATAAAAATTTGCCGTTAGTGAATACATGCCGGGCGGCCGGAAGTAGATTTCCACTTCGTTGTGGAACCGTTCGAAACCATGTCGCTTCTATGCAATAGAGACTTTCGCGCGATCGCCGCGGCCGAGGCACTGTCGGTGGTCGGCGACCAACTGTCGCGGGTGGCGCTCGCGCTGCTGGTCTTCGAGCGGACCCGGTCGGCAGGGCTCAGCGGACTGACGTACGCGCTGACCTACCTCCCCACCGTCGCCGGAGGATTTCTGCTCTCCCCGCTGGCCGACCGGAGGCCGCGGCGCGAGGTCTCCGTCACGATCGACGCGGTGCGGGCGGCGATCGTCCTGGCGATGGCTGTTCCCGGTGTCCCGTTCGGCGCGTTGTGTTGCCTGGTCTCCGCGTCATCGTTCCTGAGCGGGCCCTACACCGCAGCGCGCCTGGCTCTCCTGCGCGACGTCCTGCCACACGAGCGGTACGGCGCCGGCATGGCCGTGCGGCAGTCGCTGTCCCAAGGCGGGCAGCTCGTCGGGTTCTGCGCCGGCGGTTTCATCGCCACGGCGTTCAATCCGGCCACGTGTCTGGTCGTCGACGGGCTCACCTTCGGGGCGGCGGCGCTGGTGGTGCGGTTGTTCGTGAGATCGCGCCCGCCCGTGGCGACCGCCTCGGCCGCCGGCAGCTCGGCCTCGACGTTCGGGTTCATCTGGCGGTCGCCGGCCCCGCGCGCGATCCTGCTGTCCACCGTCACCGGTGTGTTCCTCACCGCGCCCAAGGCGCTCGCCGCGCCACTGGTGTTCGAGCTGGGGCTCAGCGGCGGCTGGGCCGGGCTGTTCATGGCTTCGGAGGGTCTGTTCTCCGTGGTTGCGCTGGCGGTCTTCGCCAGGTACGTGACCGCGGACCGGTACGCGCGGATCTTCCCGGTGGCCTGCCTGGCGCCGTGCGTACCGTTGCTGCTGGTCTTCACGGCGAGCGACCCCCTTCTGATCATCCTGGCCTTCGGCTTCAGCGGAGCCATGTGGGCCGTGCTGACTGTGGTCGCGGCGTCCTCCTTCGTCGACCTGCTCCCCGGCGACCAGCGCGGCCGCGGCATGGGAATCGCCGGATCGATGAACGCGACGGCGCAGGGCGTGGGAGCGTTCCTGGCCGGCCTGGCCGCGGACCGGGTGGGCGCCGGCTGCTCCATCAGCCTCCTCGGCCTGGCCGGCATCCTCTTCGCCCTGCTTCCCGCGTTCCTGTGGCGTTCCGCCCCCGTGGTGGACGGTCAGGTGAACGAGGTCCAGGTCTCCACCAGGCGAACCGACTCGTAGAGCGGACGGCCGATGGCGCTGCGTTGCAGGTAGGCCACTTCCACACCGGCCGCGACCCCATCCACCATCACTCTCGCGGTCATCGCGCGGCCCACGGAGCATGGCCCGCACCAGTTCCAGGGCGAGGGGGATCGGTACTTCTGCAGCACAGGACGACAGTCCGCCAGTGCCCGGCAACCGCCCAAACGGGAGGCAGTTGGAACGCGCGATCATCGGGTTGGCACAACAGCCGTTCCCCTTTATGCCTCCAGTTGCGCGGCTGAGCAGGAGCCGGTCCGCACAATGGCTGCACGCTTGGCCGCCAAATGGCCACCACGTCATTCCGAACAGGCCGAGGTGAATCGACAGCGAGCGACAAAAGGCCAGTTCACAGCCTTGCAGGGCAGAATCACTACCAACCGTCAACCTCGGATCTACGCAACTGGGTCCTTCTCGATCCTTCTCGGACCTTCCGTTCCCCCAGCGTTCCCCTTGGTTCCCTGGACAGCCCCGCGCAGAGCAGCCGCGACCGGCGTCGGCAGCGGATTCGCTGGCGAAAGCGGGGGATACGAACCTTGAAGCTACGCACGTCCATTGAGGCGAGCTGGGCTTCGGATCCCCTGCACCCGGGGGGCGTGTGACCGTTGTCGCAGGTGCGCTCCAGCGCCCTTGCCGATGTCTGCCGGCAGAGTCTGGTGCTGAGGTCCAGGTCACCGAAGAGGGCCTCCTCCTCGGCGAGCAGCGCGGTCAGCAGCCGGGCCGCCTCCGCGGTGTCGCCGTTCTTCCTCAGGCTGTCGGCGAGGTTCCGCCGCTGAGTGTGGGTGTCGTCGTGGTCGGGACCCAGTACCCGGGTCATGTTCCGCGACGAGGGCTTGTCTGTCGGCGATGGCTCCTGGCAGGTCCCGGGCGCCGTGGCGGTGCCGGGCCAGATTGGCGCGCGCGGCCAGGGTGGCAGGGTGGTCCGGCCCGGACACCTCCAGGTGATCGGCCACCAGAGCCTCGCTGAGCGCGATCGAGCCGGGCAGGTCCCTCTCCCACTCCAGTCAGGACGCCAGCCGTGACCGGGCGGCCGGCGCGTCCGGGTGCGTGGGGCCCAGCAGCCAGCCGCGTCAGACAGCCGATCCGTAAGGCTACGTACTTCGATACGCCAGATCAGAAGTGCGGACTGCGAGCCGCCCGTACCCGCAACTCCGGTCCCCATGACGAGGGTTGCCTGGTCCGCGGTAATCCGTGGCCGTCCGGGCCCGGACGGCCGCAGTCTCGTCATACTCCGACATCGCGCCCTATCGCGCCTCGTACGAAGGGAGTTCCGCATGCCATCGACCTTCCTGGAGACGCTCTGCGGCGAACTCACCGCCCTGCGTCCCCGCATGGACGCCGCCAGCCTGGCCATTCACGCGCGGCCGGAGTTGAAGTTCGCCGAGTTCCACGCCCAGCAGGTGCTGACCGGCTGGCTCGTGGAGTCGGGGTTCACGGTCACGTCGGGCGCGGGTGGGCTCGACACCGCCTTCGTGGCGCTGCACCACGGGCCTGATCCCGGTCCGTGCGTCGCCGTCCTCGCGGAGTACGACGCGCTGCCCGGCGTCGGTCACGGCTGCGGCCACAACCTGATCGCGGCCGGAGCGGCGGCGGCCGCGATCGCCGTCGTACGTGCCCTGCCCGCGCACCCGGGAACCGTCGCCGTGATCGGTACACCCGGCGAGGAGATGGGCGGCGCGGGCAAGGTGCGGCTGGCCGAGGCGGGCGTCTTCGACGGGGTGGACGCGGCGGTGATGTTCCATCCGGGGGACCGCTGGCTGACCGGTCGGCCCGGGCTCGCGGCGGCGCACCTGCGGGTCGCGTTCACCGGGGTCAGCGCGCACGCCTCGGTGTCGCCGTGGCAGGGGCGCAGCGCGCTGGCCGCCGCCCAGCTGTTCCTCAACGCCTTGGACGTGATGCGGCAGTTCGTGCCGCCGACCGCCCGGCTGCACGGGATCGTCTCGGACGGCGGGCAGGCACCGAACGTGGTGCCCGCGCGGGCCGCCGTGGACCTGTACGTACGGGACCGTACGGCCGTATCGGCGAAGGCGCTGGTGGAGCGGGTGCGGGCCGCGGCGGCGGGGGCGGCGCTCGCCACGCAGACTGAGGTGGAGGTGTCCGAGACCGGGCCGCTGTACGCGGAGCGGCGCAACAACGCCGTGCTCGCCGAGCTGTTCGGGGACGCGGTGCGGACGCTCGGCGCGGACATCGGGCCGTATGCCCCCGACAGCCCCGCCGGCTCTTCCGACATCGGCAACCTCTCGCAGCTGATGCCGGTCATCCATCCGTACGTCCAGATCGCCGACGCCGGTACGCCCGCCCACTCCGATGCGATGCGCGAGGCCGCGGCCACCCCCCTGGCCCACGACCGCACGCAGGTCGCGTCGACCGGGCTGGCCGAAGTGGTCGTCCGACTGCTCACGGAACCAGGGGTGTTGACGGCCGCGCGGGCCGAGTTCGAGGGGGTGTCGGTGTGAGCCCGTACACTCCCGCTCATGTCGGTCGTGATCGTCCTGGAAGGGGCCGGCCCCGACCGCTTCACGGTCGCCGTGTCCCCGCTCGCGGAGCTGGCCGCGAGCCTGCACGTGCTGACGCAGTACGCTCACCACACCGAGCACGCCTCCTGGGCCGAGCGGACCACGAGCGCCGCCCCGCCCGAATTCCGCGCCGGGCTGCGAAGGTTCGCGCCGCTGTGGAAGGCACTGCGCTGGCGAGGGTTCTATCCGGGCCTGGAGACGCCCCTGACCGCATTGCCGGCGGACCGGTTCGCCGAATTCACCGCGTACACCTGCGCCAGCGGCTATCACTACCGCGGCTTCGACTTCGACCGGGTGCTGCACGACCCGGCGCAGGCGCGGGTGCTGCGGCAGGCCGCGTCCGCGCTGCCGGAGCCGCACTCGGCCCTCGCCGAGGATCTGCTGCGCGACCCGGAGGCGCTGCGCGTGGACGTCATCGGCTTTCTCGACCTGTGCCGCGGTGTCTTCTTCGACGAGCTGTGGGCCGTGACGGAGCCCGTCCTGTCGCGAGCCGCGCACCGGATGCGGCAGCGGTTCGCGGACGAGGGGCCCATGGCGGCCCTGCTCTCGCTCAGCCCGTCGAGCGTCCGCCTGGGCAACCCCGAGCGAGTCGTCCTCGACAAGGTGCACCACGTAGTGGTCAGCGCGGCCCGTACGCCGCTGCTGCTGATCCCCACCCGGTACGGCGCCCCGCACCTGCTCGTCAAGGACGAGCCGGGGCTGCCGCCCATCGTGCACTACCCCGTCGACGCCCCGGAGATCGGCGTCACCCTGGCCCGCAGCCGCATGCTGGCGCTCACCGACCCGCACCGGGTGCGGCTGTGCCGGCTCATCGCCCGCCAGGCCATGACCACCGCCGACCTGGCGGACCGGCTTTCGATGACCCGCCCGCAGGTCTCCCGCCATCTGCGCACCCTGCGCGACCTGGGGCTGGTCCGCGTGGAACGCAACGGCCGCTATGTGCACTACGGCCTCGACCTGGCGGCCGTCGAACGCATCGGGCGGGACGTGGCCACGGCACTGCAGTACTGACCCACACCTCGGTAGGGGGGCACTGCCTCATGAGGGACCGTCACCCAATCGTCCGGCACCGTGAACTGCGTCCGCGCCGGGGGTGGAGCGCGTGGCGTGAGCGGCGCAGTCCGCTGATCGCCGGGACCGGCCAGATCCTCGTGCACGAGAGCGGCGGGGAGTACGGGACCGGGGCGGCGGCCGACTCCGGACAGGTCACCGCGGTGACCGTGGTCGACGTCCGTCCCGGTGTGGAAGTGACCTTCCGCTGGTTCCTGACGACATCGGGCAGGACGTTGGACTTCCCCGTCCGGGTCACCTTCCGCTGCACCGTGGTCGACCCGGTCGACCCGGTCGCGCTGGTACGGGCCCGCCGCGCCGGAGAGCTGTGGGACGTGCGGCGCGTCCTCGGCCGGGATCCCGGGCCCCAGGCCCTTGGAGCTGGACCGGATTCATCCCGACGACGGCGAAGACGGCCTGCGCCGGGCCCTCACCGCACTCCTTGCACCGCGGCCCGCCCACCGGGACATCCCTGGAGTGCAAGTGGAGCTTGCCGGGGTGGATGTGGAGCGGGCCCTGCTGTTCATGCCGAGGAGGCGTGAACACGTCCGCCTGCGCCGCCCTCCCGCCTCCGACAGGTCCTGGTGTGCGATTGCGTGATGAAGTGCGTGGTTTCCTGGATGCCACCGAACCGGTGCTTCTGCCGGTATCGCCCCGACCGCAGGCCGGGAATCGCTCGGCGCGACAGCGTGACGGCTGCCGGTCCGGCCGCCAAGGAGACCGTTGGGAAGGGAAGTTGCGATGGCGGCCCTTGCTCTCGCGCGCCCCTCGGGTCGGCGGAGGACTCACCGGCCGGTTCGGCGTTGAGCCGCTGTCCCGGTGGTCAGGCCCGGCGAGTGGGCGCTGCCGCGCCGGGGGACACAGGGGTACGGGCGGCTTCCGTCCGCCATGCGTCGGCGAGTTCGGCGGGGAAGCGCCGGCCGCTGCGGGTGAGGACGACGCCTGGTGCGAGTTCGACCTCGTCGCCGGGGCGGAAGGGCCGGTCGGTCTGCGGGGGAAGCTTCTCCCAGGTGCCGAAGCCGCCGCGTGTGCCGGCGCGGCGTATCCGGGTGCCGTAGGTGCTGATGTCACGGATCAGGACCGTTCCGTTCCGGGCGGAGACGGCCACATGCCTGCGGCTGACCTGCTGGGCGACCCGCGGGGCCAGCAGGCTGTGCAGGGCGATGCCCGCCGGGCCGGGGAGTCGGCCCACGTGTGCTTCAGAGCCTTCGTCGAGGGTGTACCGGGCCACGCAGGCGCCGTCGATGACAGCCTTGAGCTGGGTGGTGCCGAGGCGCGGGCCGTCGTCCTCCAGGGGCGTACCGTGGAACTCGCAGGTGGGAACGGAACGCCGCATGCGGGGCAGCAGAATCCGGGCGCCGCGGCGGATGTCGTAGAGGGAACACTGGGGTTCCGGGCAGCGCCACGCCCGCATGATCACGTCGGTCAGTGGGGTCCGGGCGGGGCCGAGGAGACCCTGTTTTTTCAGTGCGGACAGTTCCATCTTGCGGGAGATCTCGGCCGCCGAGCGCACCCCCATGTCCATCGCCACGACGGCGACGGATCCGTCGGGCCGGGGTTCGGGTCTGAGGAACTGCCAGGTGTTGCCCTGGATCCACGGGTGCTCGACACGGTGGTCGACGTACTGGTCGCCGGTGATGACCGGGGTCGCGGTCATGCGGGCCAGTTCGAGGACGCGTTCGTCGGCGTCGGCGACCTCCTCGACCAGTCCGGCGGCCACCCAGCCGCGCAGCCGCCGGACCTCCGCCTGGTCGCCGAACTCCCGGTGCCCGCCCAGCAGACTGGTGTCGGCGACCAGGTAGACGGAGACGTCGGGATCCCTTGTGAGCTCCATCAGCGCCCGCAGGACCAGACCGAGGCGGCGCAGGGAGCGCGGCCCGCGTGGGCCGATGGAGGTGTCGCGCAGGACGTTGGAGAGCTCCACCAGATAGTCGGCCCGCTCCGCAGACGCGGCCAGATGATGTTCCATGGACGCCTCGCTGTCCGACGGCAGGGGTGTCACTGTACGGCCGCCCGGCGGCGCCTGCCATCAGGACGAATCCCATCAACTCCCGTGATCCCCCGTAATATTCGCCATTTTCCCTTGACCTCCACAAATGCCTACCACTGGCGGGGCAGCACCGCTACGATCACGCCACCGACGGGAAGGTTGAAGCCTTGAACAATGCTGGAACCGGTGGTCAGTTGAGCCCGCTGGGCCCCGATGACCCGCGAGAAGTGGCCGGTTACCGCTTGCTCGCCCGGATCGGCGAGGGCGGCATGGGATCCGTCTACCTCTCCCGTACGCGCGGCAACCAGCCGGTCGCCCTGAAGGTGATCCGCCGGGAGTACGCCCAGGACGAGGAGTTCCGCCGCCGCTTCGAGCAGGAGGCGACCTCCGCCCGCCGGGTGCAGGGCTACCACATCGTCCCCGTCGTCGACCACGACACCACCGGCCCGCAGCCCTGGCTGGCCACCACCTACGTCCCCGGCCTCGCCCTGGACCAGATCCTCACCGGGCATGGGCCGCTCCCGCTGCCCTCGGTGCTGCAGCTGACCGGCTGCGCGGCGGAGGCGCTGCACGCCGTGCACAAGGCCGGCGTGATCCACCGCGACATGAAGCCGAGCAACATCCTCATCGGCTCCGAAGGCCCCTGGATCATCGACTTCGGCATCGCCCGGGCCGCCGACGCCACCCAGCTCACCCGTAGCGGCGGGCTCATCGGCACACCCCAGTTCATGTCGCCGGAACATGCGAACGGCCAGGACCTCACACCGGCGACCGACGTCTTCTCGCTCGGTCTGATCGCCGCCGTCGCCGCGACCGGCCGCCACCCCTACGGCGACGCCGGAGCCATCACCCTGGCCACCAAGATCGCCAACACCGAGTTTCGCCCGCCGGACCTGACGGTGTATCCCGAGCCGCTGCGTGCCGTCCTGGAACGCACGCTGGCCGCCGACCCGGCCGCCCGCCCCGCCCCCTCCGAACTGGCCGAACTGTGCCAGGAGTTGAGCGGGCGGCCGCTGCGGGACTTCACCGGCTGGCTGCCCGAGTCCGTCGCGGCGGACATCGCCCACCGGGAGCGACTCGCCAGGCAGCAGGCCGAGACGGAGCCCGGAGCGGACTCCGGGGACGCGATGGGGGCTGTGACCATGCCTCCAGGTTCCACGGCGGGAGCCACGACGATGCCTCCCGGTGCTCCGGCGGCAGCCGACACCGCACCGCCGGATGCCGTGGCGTCCGGCGCATACACACCCACCCACGAGCAGCCGCACCACGCCCCGGCGCCCCCGGCGTCGCCGCCCGGATCAGCCGCCCCGTCCCCGCAGGGAGCACCGCACCCCTCCGGCCCGCCGACAGCGCCGGCACCGGCCCGCGGCCGGAGCCCGCTGACGATCGGCGCGGCCGCGCTGGCCGTGGTGGTGGTCGCGGCAGCCGCCTGGACCTTCACCCGAGGCGACGACAAGGACACCGGCGCCCAGGGCGGCGGACAAACCGCCTCCTCGGCGACCGCCGGATCCCAGACCTCCGCCGCCACCACGCCGAGCATCGCCACGCCGACCACCCCCGCACCGGGCACCGGCACATCGCCCACCGCGAACGCGACGGCGAACGGCTACACGGAGATCTTCAAGGACAAGCCGCTCACCCTGCGCGCCCAGTTCACCGACGGCCGCAGCTCGTACACCAACGTCGACCTGGACGCGCCGAAGATCGACACGAACGCCTCCAGCACGACAACGGAAGCCGAGTTGCAGTACGAGGAGTTCGGCGGCCGATACACCTTGCGCTTCGTGACGACCGCGGGAAAGAGCGCGGGCACCACCCCCGAGGAGTGCGCCGAGGGCGCGGCGACCAACGCGCTGCCCTCCGAGCTCGGCGACGACGCCCAGGGCGACGAGCTGACGCCGGGCACCGTGCTGTGCACCGTCACCGACGAGGACAACCTGGCGATGCTCGCCATCAAGGATGTCGTCGTCCAGAAGGACGACTCCGGCTACAAGGCTCGCGACTACGTCACCGAACTGACTCTCTGGAAGGCGTCCTGACCCGGCCGTCGCGGAAGGAATCCGTGTCCCGTCGCACCAACTCGTCCTGCCTGGGCATTGCCGTCAAGGGCTATCTGCTGCTGAACCTGTGGGTCCTGGTCGGCTACGCCCTGGCGCTGCCGGTCATCGTGCCCGACCTGATGGCTTCCCAGAAGCCCCCGCAGGAGGTGCACGGCTTCGACCAGTACGCCGTCCTCTACGGCATACCCGTCGCGGCCGCCGCAGCCGTGACGGCGTTCACGCGCCGCACGCGCCCCTGCCCGCCGTGGGTCTTCCTCACCCGCACGGTGGCCGTTCTCGCCCTGAGCCAGGCCGCCGTCGCCTGGGCCGGGGCCCGATTCGACTCACCCGAGTGGAACTCACGCTCCCTTGCCCAGAGCGGGGCGGCCGGCCTTGCCGCCCTCCTCTGCCACCAGGCGTCACGCTGGTGGGACAACGGCGGCCTGAACGGCGGCCGCCGCCGCCCGGCCACGGGCGAGATCTGGCACGCCCTGGTCCCCTTCCGCGAGTCGGACGCCGAACTCCCCCACTACTGCGTGGTCATGACGCCCCGCCTCCGCCACGTCGAGGTGCTCCAGATCACCAGCCAGAACAAGGACAACCGCGCCGACCACATCCGCATCCCCAACAAGGGCTGGGACTTCACCTCCGGCAAGGACCACTGGGTCGAGATCGGACTTCCCCCACGCCGGGTGCCCTACGAGAAGTTCACGAAGACCCAGCCCCAGGGACGCTGCCCGAAGCCGACCTGGAAACAGCTCCGCGACCGCCGCCCCACCCCCAAGCCCTCCGGCACGCCCAGCGTGTGGTCGCGCATCACCCAGCGCCTCGGGTGACTCACGGACGCCCGCGGACCTGGCGGCCGGAAGGCCCGACCAACCAGAACCCGCCCACCGGCGGGCCTGCCAAGACACGAAGCGGCAAACCGCCGCCGTCCCCCACTGGACCGCCCACAGGCGCTCGAGGCCGAGACCTGCGGTCCTGATCAGGAACTCACGGTAGTCGTCGCTGGTGCTGCGACGGTCCGTGCGCCGCACTCCCGGCCTCGCTCGTCGGCCGGCGTCCGGCCGGAGCCGAGCCGGGCGGCGGCTGCGCCGAGGAGTTCGACGGACGGCGTTTGTGCTCGCACAGTGCCTGTTCCTGGACGAGGAACGCGTCCCGGGCAGGGGCACATCGGGCTCGGGGATACGACCAGGACGGGGACGGCAACGCCCCATCGCACTCCCACTACCCGACGCCCTGTTCCCCCTACGTTCCCCTTGACTCACGCGGGAGACCCCTCGCAATCCACTCCGAGGAGAAAGGCCAGTTCAGAGGTGTGAACTGGGGTTTGCTTTGGAGCCGCCTTCGGGATTCGAACCCGAGACCTACGCATTACGAGAACGCAAGATCGTTGCCCCATGATTCACCGACCGTCCCTGTTTTCGCCGTCTGTGCAGGTCAGCAGGCACGGGCGTGTCCGGGACGTGGTGATCGTTCACGGGGTTTCACTGTCCTTCCGGCCCCATCCTGGCCCCAGGGACGCCCAGTCGGCAGGCTGTTCGGGCGCCGACCGAGCAGGCATCCAGCTCAACACCGGAAGGCGAAAACGCCTCCAACACACCGACCTTGCGAGGCAAAGAGGCCGTACCCCCGGGCCGACGGCACCCGGAGCCGGGCCTGCACGTTCAGCACAGGCCCTCTGGGGCCCCGCTCCCCCGCCGGCCCCGCACTTTCGGTTGCCGGTGAGCGGGTTCATCCTGGGAACAGCAGCTCCGCGTTCTTCGACCGGGGTACGCCATACGTTTCCGGAGGGCACCATGAGCCTGCCTTCTGTCCCGCCAGTGCACCCCTTGCCGGGCCCGGCAGCGACGGACAAGGGGCTCAAAGGCGGCGCGCTGGGGCTGTTCTCCAGCACGGTGATCGGCCTGGCCTCCACCGCCCCCGCCTACAGCCTCGCGGCGACCCTCGGAGTCATCGTCGGGATCGTGGGCTTCCAGTCACCGATCGTGGTCATCCTCGCCTTCGTCCCGATGTTCCTGATCGCCTACGGCTACAAGGAGCTCAACCGGGCGGACCCCGACTGCGGCACCACGTTCACCTGGGCCTCCCGGGCGTTCGGTCCCCGTACCGGCTGGCTGGGCGGATGGGGCATCGTCGCGGCCGACATCATCGTGATGGCCAATCTGGCCCAGATCGCCGGAGCGTACGGCTTCCAACTGGTGGGCGCGGACGGACTGGCGCAGGACACCTTCTGGGTCACCGTGGTCGGCGTGATGTGGATCGCCGTGATGACGCTGATCTGCTACATCGGCATCGAGATCTCGGCGAACCTCCAGAAAGTGCTGCTCAGCATCGAGATCGTGGTGCTCTTCCTGCTGGCGATCACCGCGCTGGTCAAGGTGTACGGGGGAACTGCGCCGAGCGTCTCGTCGGAGCTCCGGTGGTCGTGGTTCAACCCCGCCCAGATCAACTCGCTCGACGACCTCACCAAGAGCGTGCTCGCCGGTGTGTTCATCTACTGGGGCTGGGACACCGCCGTATCGGTCAACGAGGAGACCGTCGAGCGCGATCGCACCCCGGGCCGCGCCGCCGTCATCTCCACAGTCATCCTGCTGCTCGTCTACGTGCTCGTCACCACATCCGCGCAGGCCTTCGCCGGAGTCGGAGAGCACGGCATCGGCCTCGCCAACCCGGACAACTCCGGAGACGTCCTCTCCAGTCTCGGCGCCGAGGTCTTCGGCACCGGGGGCTGGGGCGAGACCGCCACCAAACTGCTGATCCTGATGGTGCTCACCTCGGCCGCCGCCTCCACCCAGACCACCATCCTGCCGACGGCGCGCACCACGCTCTCCATGGCCGCCTTCAAGGCCATCCCGGACCGCTTCGCCCGCATCCACCCGCGATTCCTCACCCCGACCTGGTCCACGGTGGGTATGGGCCTGGCCTCCATCGCCTTCTACGTCATGCTGACCCGGGTGAGCGAGAACGTCCTGGCCGACTCGATCGGCTCAGTCGGCCTGATGATCGCCTTCTACTACGGGCTCACCGGGTTCGCCTGCGTCTGGTACTACCGCAAGGTCCTCACCCGCAGCCCGCGCGACCTGTGGACGAAGGGCATCATGCCCGGGCTCGGCGGCGTCCTGCTCCTCTACTTCTTCATCAACGCCTGCGTCGTGTACTCCGCCTCGGACTACGGCAGCACCTCGTGGACGCTGCCGTTCCCGCCGCACTGGCAGCTCGGCGGCGTCTTCATCACCGGTATCGGCGCGCTGCTGCTCGGCGCCGTCCTGATGCTGGTGTACCGGGTGATCCGTCCCAGCTTCTTCCGCAAGGAGAGCATCGCCGTCTCGGCTCACGAACCTGACGAGCGGTGAGGGGCCGCGGTGAGTCGGCCGGCAGGGGCAGCAGACGGGCGGTCTCGGGGATGCCGTCGTAGCTGACGACAGCGCCATCCGGTCGTTGGAGACGAACACCGCGGTGCCGTCCGGGCGCCCCGCCGGCTGTCGGCCCGGCGCGTATCCGGAGTCGGCGCTCCCATCGCCGACTCACCAGGTAGCCGGCTTCCTGGGCTGCGGTGTTGACGGCGGTCAGAACCGAGGCGGGACCGTAGCGTGCCGCGTCGAAGGTGATGACGCCGAGCATCCTGGTTCAGCCGCCGGCCAGGGACCGTGTGCAGGCTCGGGCGTGGGCCGAGCGTGCGCATGGCTCCCGCCGCCGCCTCCCGGGTTTCGGGACGGACGGCCGGATGGTCGTTGAGCACCCGCGAGTCGGTCTGCTTCGAGACACCGGCCAGCCGCGCCACGCCGTCCGTCACCGCACGCGCCCCCGCGAGGTACGCCATGTTCCCCCTGCGTTCCCCTTGGCTCACGCAGGGGGCCCCTCGCCATCCACTCCGAGGAGAAGCCTCGCCGGCGCCGAGTCCCGTCCTGGCTGTCCGGTCAGGTTCAGACCTCGGGTCGGCCTCTCCGCCCGCCGGGGGCCAGCAGGACGACGGTGTCCCCCGGTCCGGGCAGCGGTGTGCTGCCTTCCGTGACCGGGTCGAGGCGGCCGTCCGGCCGTACCAGGAACAGCAGATCGCAGTCGGGCGGCAGCGCATCGTCGGCGGGCTGTGCCAGGACGGCAGCCCCGTCCTCGTACTTGTGGGAGAAGGCCGGCCAGGTCAGATGGGCGCCGAAGAGGCCCTCGCCACGGATGAACGGCGCCACCGCGCCGTGGCTGTCGGGCGGGGCGTAGAGGCGGTGGACCGTCTCCTCCACGCTGCCGCGCAGAATCACCTCGGCCAGCGCGTTGAAGTCGTCCTCGGCGGTGAGGAAGTACACCGCCGTGATGCCCTCCAGCTCCGCGGCACCACCAGTGGCGGCGGCCAGCAGTTCACCGGGCGCAAGCTCGATCCCGGCCTGGCGGATGTGTTCGCGCTGTTCCTTCTGCCCTGACCACATGAGCACCTCCAGCCCTGCCGACCGCAGGGCCACACCCAGGTCGACCACCCAGGGGTCGCCGCCGACCAGCAGCGGACGCGAACGGGAGGGGCGCACGACGCCCAGGAGCCGGGCCACGGGCGAGGCGCTCAGGCCATAGAGCGTCACGGTCGCCACGATGACCACGAAGGTGGCGGGGAGGATCTTCGAAGCGCCGCCGATCCCCTTGGCCACCAGGCCGGCCGAGAAGGTCGATGCCGTGGCGGCGGCGACGATGCCGCGCGGGGCCATCCAGCCGATGAAGCCCCGCTCGCCGCGCGTCAGATCGGTGCCGAGGGTGGACACGGCCGCCACCAGTGGCCTGACGACCAGCACGAGAAAGGCTGCGAGCCCGAGTGCGGGCAGCCACACATGGCGCAGCGACTGCGGGGTGACGGTGGCGGAGATCGAGACGAAGAGCAGGCCGAGGATCAGGCTGACCAGGGTCTCGAAGAACGGCCGGCGCGCCGGGACGTCGATGCCGGGGAGGTTGGCCACGGCCAGGCCCATGATCACGGCGGCGATGAGTCCCGTGTCGTCACGCAGGACATCGCAGAACGCCGCCACACCCACTACCGCGGCGAGCTGCGCCGTGGTGCCCAGGATCTCGCCGAGCCGCAGCCTCCGGAACAGCGCCCACAGCAGAGCCGCGCCCACCACTCCACCGGCCGCTCCGAGGCTCACTCTGGCCAGGAAGCCCACGGCCACGCTGGCGACGTGGTGGTCCGCGCTCGCCACGATCGCGTGGAAGACCAGTGCTCCCAGGATGCCGCCGACCGGGTCGATGATTGAGCCTTCCCAGATCAGGATGCGCTGGAGCCGGTCGTTCGGTCGTACGAAGCTGAGCAGCGGTCCGACGACGGTCGGCCCCGAGACGACGAGAATCGCGCCGATCATGACGGCCGCCCGGTGTGACATCCCCAGCAGTGGCGCGGCCAGCAGTGTGCCGAGCAGCCAGGTGATCAGGACTCCGATCCAGATCAGCCGGACGACGACGCGGCGGGTGTGCCCCTTCAGTCTCGACAGGTCCAGCCCGAGGCCCGCGTCGTAGAGGATCACGGCGACGGCCAGCGACACCAGCGGTGAGAACGCCGCCCCGAGCAACCGCTCGGGATCGACGTCGTCGATCAGCGCGCCGGCGGCGAACCCTACCGGCAGCAGGACGATGAGGGCGGGGATGCGCAGGATGCTCGCCAGGATCTGCGACCCGACGGCGAGGACCAGGATCAGGCCTACGCCGATGAGCACCTGGTTCGTCGTCACATTCGGCCCTTTCGGTGCGGGGTGGTGGGACGAGCGGGTGCTCTTGCCGACCGGCTGCGTGACCCGGCCGGGTCAGACCTCCGCCGAGTGCCGTGTGACGGCCGGGCGCCGTGACGGCGTCGTCACTCCCCCCACGGGGTGATCCCCCAGCGGACGGTGTGCTGCTCGCCGGGGCCGAGGCCGACGAGCCCGGTGCCGCTGCGGAAGGCGTCGGGCGGGCAGGTCATCGGCTCGATGGCGACCGCACGGCGGCGCTCCCCCGGCGGGAGGGTGTCGCCGGTGTAGAGCTGCACGTAGTCGGCGCCTTCACCGAGCCACACGTCCGTGCCGAGCGCACCCGACGGGTGGGCCAGGCGCACCACGGCCCGACCGTCCGCGTTCCGGTCGAGGTCGCCGAAAGGGGTGTCCAGCCGGAGCGCGCCGACAGCTCGGGGCGTTCGCAAGTCGTACTCACTGCCGGCGACCGGCTCGGCGGCGACCGGCAGGCCGCGCTCATCGGTGCGCAGCCACGTGCGTGCGGGGACGGTCAGCACCGCCTGGTCGACGACGGCGGTGCCCGCGGTGACGTAGGGATGCTGGCCGAAGCCGTACGGTGCGGCGCTCGTGTCGAGGTTGCGCGCGGTGACGGCGACTTCGAGCCCGCTGTCGCCCAGGGTGTACTCGGCGCGGACGTGGAGGTGGAACGGGTAGCCCGGCTGCGGCCACAGCGAAACCTCCAGGACGGCGCGGCTGCCGCTCGCCTCCATGACCTGCCACGCGACCCATCGGAGCAGCCCGTGGATGGCGTTGCCGCCGGTCGGCTCAGTGAGCGGCAGCTGCAGATCCTGCCCGTCCCAGGGGTAGCGGCCGTCGCGGATCCGGTTGGGCCACGGCACCAGGATCTGGCCGCGTCCGCCGGTGATCCGGTCCTGCTCGGCGAATCCGTCGACCACGGTGCGCTCACCGACCGCGTACGACCGAAGGGCCGCGCCCAGCTCGACGACAACGGCACGGTGCGTGCCGTGACGAAGGGTCAGTTGCCGTCCGGTGCGGCTCTCCTGCACGCCTGGCCTCCTCGGTCTTCGGACGCGGGCACGGTGGTTGCCTGCGGTGTCGGCCTTCTCGTCGGGAGCGTGCGGTTGCGCACCGACCCGGTCAAGCGCGACACGTTCCCGCGCGCGGAATCGGCCGGCTCGTTCGCCCACCTGGGGCCCCGGCGGCAGTCCGTCGGCGCGGTCGCTTCACTCGCCGCCGGTGTGTCCGCTGCGCCGGCCGATGCGCCGCCAGACAGCCCATTGGTATCTGAGCATCAGAACGCCCACCACGATCAGCAGCACGATGTTGAGCAGGAGTTGGATCAGGGAGCCGCGCGCCTCGCTCCAGCTGGAGAACGCGAGGGAGACGCCGATGTCGGCGGCGGCCGGGATGGTGGTGACAGAGATGAAGACGCCGAGCAGCGCGCTCGTCCTGGCCTGGGTCAGGGACATGATCCCGACGATGCCGGCCAGTACCGCAACCACGACGGAGAAGAAGTTGGGGGCGTCGATCAGGTCGGAGACCGGCCTGATGCCGAGTTCGTATGCCTTGGGCTGGAGACCGAAGCCCCGGATCGCCCACGAGAACAGGAAGGTCGCCAGGATGGCCAGCAGGAATCCCGCGGTCAGGGCGAACAGGCCCTGCCGGATCCTGGTGCCGTTGCCGTGGTCGATGCCCAGCGCGACGCTGGTGATGGCACCGTACTCCGGTCCCACGACCATAGCCGCGACGATCAGGATCTGGGAGTTGGTGACGATTCCCACCGCCCCGATGAGGCCGGCGATGACCAGGTAGACGTAGAAGCTCGGCAGATAGGTGCCCTCGGCACGGATGCGCGCTTCGACCTCCTCCCAGACCGGCGCGTGCGCGAGCGCCCCGAGCTGCTGCTGCTCGGCTGCGGCCGCGGTGCCGGAGAAGGCCATCTCGACCGGCTCGATGACGATGGATCCGCGGCGGTCGAGTTCCAACTCGCGCAGACCGCGCAGCACCGCGTTGGCGGCGCCCGCCAGCATGTCGCACTCGATCGCGTCGCCGTCGGGGTTGTGCGCCAGTTCGGGAAGGACGACCAGATTGAAGACATAACGGTCGTCGGTCAGCAGCCCGATCGCCCGGGAGGTGAGATCTGGGGGGCTCACCAGCCGGACGTGGATCATCTGCATGCACAACCTCCGGTGTCCGGCCGACTCCAGCCAGTAACGCCCAAAGGGAGGGGGTCGGCAAGGCGGGTGCGGCGCTCGGCTCCGGCACCCCAGCGGTGAGAGAGCGGCCGTCGGCAGCACCAACATGGCGAGGGCCATCCGAGTGGCGGATAGTGGGACACAAGGGATCATTTCCGAGATTTCGGAGCAGTCATGGACCGCTACCCTCCCATCGCCGAGCACGGCCTGGTGGGCGACCTGCAGACCGCCGCGCTCGTCTCGTCGCAGGGTGTCGTGGACTGGTTCGCGGCTCCCCGGTTCGACTCGCCCAGCGTCTTCGCCGCCCTGCTCGACCACGACGGCGGCGGGTACCTGCGGCTGGCCCCCGAGCACCCGGACCAGACCTGCAAGCAGCTCTACTACCCCGACACCGCCATTCTGGTGACCCGGTTCATGTCACCGGACGGCGTGGGCGAAGTGGTCGACTTCATGCCTCCGGACCGGACCCGCACCGCCACCGACCGTCACACCCTCATACGCGTCGTGCGTGCCGTGCGGGGGACTGTCGACTTCACGCTCGAGTGCCGGCCGCGCTTCGACTACGGCCGGTCCGAGCACCGGCTGGAACTCGGCGAGAACACCGGCCTGTTCCGGGCCCCCGGCATGGACGCGCACCTGCAGACCACCTTCCCGCTGGAGCGGGACGGCCAGGACGTACGCGGCCGGGTGACACTGAGCGCCGGCGAAGCCGGCGGCGCCGTGTTCACCGTCTGCGCATCCGGCGGCGAGGCACCCGCGCCCCCCACAACCGACGGGGTCACCGCACAGTTCCAGGAGACCGCCGGCTTCTGGCAGCACTGGCTGAGCCAGTCCCGCTACCGGGGCCGCTGGCCCGAGCTGGTGCACCGTTCGGTCATCACCCTCAAGCTCCTCACCTACGCCCCCACCGGCGCCCTCGTCGCGGCGGCCACCATGGGCCTGCCCGAGCAGGTGGGCGGCGAGCGCAACTGGGACTACCGGTTCACCTGGGTACGCGACGGCGCGCTGTCCGTGCGGGCCATGCTGGACCTGGGCTTCGTCGAGGAGGCCACCGCCTTCGTCCACTGGCTCGTGGACAGACTGCACGAGCGTGAGGGCAAGGAGGAGGAGCCGCTCCAGACGATGTACCGGATCGACGGCAACCCCGATCTGCCGGAGGAGACACTCGAACACTTCGAGGGCTACCGGGGCTCCTTCCCCGTCCGCATCGGCAACGGCGCCGCCGACCAGCTCCAGCTGGACATCTACGGCGAGGCCATCTACGCGGTGTCCCAGGGCCTCGAGATCGCGCAGCAGACCACGTACCGGGGATGGAAGGCGTTGGCCAGGACGCTGGACTGGCTGGCCGACACCTGGGACCGGCCGGACGAGGGCATCTGGGAGACCCGCGGCGGGCGCCAGGACTTCACCTACAGCCGGGTGATGTCCTGGGTCGCCTTCGACCACGCGCTGAGCCTGGCCGAGCAGTTCCGCAGGCCCGCCGACCTGGAGAAGTGGCGCAGCGCCAGGGACGCCATCCTCGAGCAGGTCATGGAACGCGGCTGGAGCGAGCGGGAGGGCGCCTTCGTCCAGCACTACGAC
>NZ_JBEOWF010000067.1:0-52677 GCF_040295925.1 Streptomyces sp. NPDC002588 | reverse complement strand
CCCCGACACCGAACTCGCCGCCATCCGCGCCCTCGGAGTCCCCGTCGAGATCGTCGAGACCGTCGAAGCCGTCGAAGCCGACACCGCCGGACCCGAAGAGCCCTCCCCATGATCCACACCCTGTTCGAAACACCCAGCGCCTACCGCCCCAGCGACGCCGAGACGGCCGCACCCGTACCCGCGGTGCAGGCCGTGCTGTTCGACTTCAGCAACACCGTCTTCCAGATGATCGACCTGGAGACATGGCTGCGCCGGATCGCAGCGGCCCGCGGCCGCCTCGCCGAACTGGACGAACCCGGCACGGTGACGGAGATCTCCGACCAGCTGCGGGCCGCCTTCCGGCTGCCCTCCGTCACCGCCCTCCAGGAAGGCCGCGATCTCTCTGCCGAGCGGCACCGCCGCGCGATGCGGGGCTGGTGGGAACAGGTCGACTTCCTGCGCGGCGCGGAGGAGGCGGCCTACCGGGAGCTCACCGCCCCGGACGCCTGGCTTCCCTACCCCGACACCGAACCGGTCCTGCGTGCCCTGCGCGAACACGGACTGCGCATCGGTGTCGTCAGCGACTTCGCCTGGGACCTGCGCACCCACCTCGCCCACCACGGGCTCGACACCCTGATCGACACCTGCGTCATCTCCTACGAACAGGGCCGCGAAAAACCCGACCCGCAACTGTTCCTCAAAGCGTGCGCCGATCTCGGCACCGACCCCCGCGCCACCCTCATGGTCGGCGACAACCCGGTCCGCGACGGCGGCGCGGCCGCCTGCGGTCTGCGCACCTACATCCTCCCGGCGGAACACCGCACCGGTGAACGCGGCCTGTCGGACGTGCTGCGACTCGTGGTCTGACATGCACCGTCACAAGCGGTCAGTTCGCCAGAGTGGCTGGAAGTACGGCCTCCGGCCCGAAGCGCCGACGGGCGCGGTCCGCCGCGGCTTCCGCCAGGCGAGCACGGGCGTCGCCGGGATCCAGAGAGAGCTGCCGGTAGGCACTTTCGGCCGGCAGCAAGTGGTCGGCACGGACAGCGAAGGCCCGGACTCGTGCCCGACCGACAACGAGAGGTTCTCGTGTGCGTGGACGCCGATCTCGGTCGACTCGTCGAGGACGTCTCGGTAGGCGCGGACGCGTTCGCGCATGCCGTCCATGGTGAGTCGGCCGCCGGAGTCGGTGACGTACACGCAGTGGGCGCCGTAGGACTCCATGAGCTTGGCCTGGGTGGCGAGTTCGGTGGCCGGGGCCATGTGGCTCATCATCAGGAAGCCGGAGACGTCCATGCCCAACTCGCGAGCCTTGGCGATGTGTTGGGCGGAGATATCGGCCTCGGTGCAGTGGGTGGCGACCCGTACCGAGCGGACGCCGAGGGCGTGGGCGCGTTCGAGTTCGGCGATGGTGCCGATGCCGGGCAGGAGGAGGGTGGTAAGCACCGAGTTGGTGGTGTTCTCGGCGGCTGCCTCGATCCACTGCCAGTCGGTGTGGCTGCCCGGGCCGTAGTTGAGCGAGCCGCCCGCCAGGCCGTCGCCGTGGGCGGCGACGATCCGCCCCACGTCGGCGGGGTCGATGCGGTGCCGGATGGCGTGCATGCCGTCCCGCAGGGTGACGTCCTGGATGTACAGCTGGCGGTCGACGTGTGTCGTCATCGGGTGGCCTCCGCGGGTACGGCGCCCTGCCGGGCGATCGACTCGGCGACCCTCAGGGCGGCCGAGGTCATGATGTCGAGGTTGCCGGCGTAGGCGGGCAGGTAGTGGGCGGCGCCCTCCACTTCGAGGAACACCGAGACCCGGGTGGTCACCGGCCCTGCGCCGTCCGGGACCAGGGTGTGCACCGGCTCGGAGTCGTCCACGGGGGTGAACTGCACCTGCTGCTTGAGCCGGTAACCCGGCACGTACGCGGCCACCTGCTCGGCCATGGCCGCGACCGACTCCCGGATCGCGTCGTGGTCGGCGTCCCCGATGAGGCAGAACACGGTGTCCCGCATGATCAGCGGGGGTTCGGCCGGGTTGAGGACGATGATCGCCTTGCCGCGGGCCGCGCGCCGCCGACCGCCTCGATGGCGTGGGAGGTGGTCTCGGTGAACTCGTCGATGTTGGCGCGGGTGCCCGGGCCCGCCGACTTGGAGGCGATCGAAGCCACGATCTCCGCGTAGTGGACCGGGGTCACCGCCGAGACGGCCGCGACCATGGGAATGGTGGCCTGACCGCCGCACGTGACCATGTTGAGGTTGTCGGCACCCTCGTCCAGATGCTGGTCGAGGTTGACGGGCGGCACGACGAACGGGCCGATGGCGGCGGGCGTGAGGTCGATCAACTTCTTGCCGTACGGCCCCAGTTTGTGGGCGTTGGCGAGGTGCGCCTTGGCCGACGTGGCGTCGAAGACGATCTCGATCTCGTCGAAGTCCGGCATCGCGATCAGGCCGTCGACGCCCTCGTGGGTGGTGGGGACCTTGAGGCGGGCGGCCCGGGCGAGTCCGTCGGACGCGGCGTCGATGCCGACCATGCCGTACGGGCCAGCCAGGCGAGCGCGTTGAGGGGGTCGCCGAGGCAGGCGGCGCCGATGCCCTCGGAGACGAGCACTCCGGGCGAGGACATCGTCGTGGCAGGACGTGCAGACGTACGCGTTCCCTGGGGAGTTGACGATCTCGATGCCCTGCACGGTGACGTGTCCGCCGCTCTGGGCGATGAGAGTGCCGGCGGCGGCCGGGATGCCCGACCCGTCGAACACTGGCTTCTCGTCACGGTAGTTGCTCACCGTGATCCGGTGCCCGGCCGTGCCGGAGGACGTGAGGGTGATCGTCCCGGCGGGGTGGTACGTGCCGCCGCGGACCGCGACCGTCTGGCCCGGGCGGGCCTTGGCGACGGCCCGGGTCATCGTGGCGAAGGGCCGGGCAAGGGTGCCGGGGTTCGTGTCGTCCCCGGTGGGGGCGACGTAGTAGTCGGCGGCGGTGACGCCGGCGTAGGACCGGGACGCGGTCGTCGGGGTGGCGGACGGTGTCGTAGCGGACGAGGCGCGGCCAGGCCGGTGCGGGGCTCCTGCGGTCGGCTCCGGGCCCTGTGCCGGGTCGGTTCCATGGGCGTGCGGCGGTAGTTGATGAACCGTCACACCGATGACGACGGCGAGTGTCGCCGTCGTGCCCACGGCCACGGTCGCCGACTTCGCCGAGACGCGGGCCAGACCGTGGTGCAGGGTGTTCAGCAGCGAGGACACCGGCCCGGGCGTCACGGCGTGCTGCCCTGCGAGCCTCGGGATCGCCGCCACCAGCGCGGCCGGGACGGCGAGGGCGCCGATCCGGATCGGCAGGTCGTCGATCGACCGGCAGGCGACCGCCGCCCCGCACTGCGGGCACTGGGCCACATGGCGCTCCAGCCTGGTCAGCAGCCGCCCTTCGGCACGCCCCGGCGACCGCCCGCGAGGGAGTCGAGTCCGGCGCACCGCGGCCGGGCCCGCCAGGCGGCGAGCACTCCGACCGCCGCTTCGAGCTTGGCCTTCATCCGCTGGATGCGTACCGCGGTGTGCGGGACGCTCAGGTGCAGCGCTTCGGCGACCTCGGCACGGGTCAGCTGCCCGGCGGTCTCCTGCCACCACAGCGCCAGCGTCCGGCGCTGCTCGTCGCTGAGCCACTGGCTCGCCTCCAGCAGATCGCTGCCGGCCTGGGACAACGTCTGGCGGTCGACGGCGAGTTCGGCGAAGTCCCCGACGGGGTCGGGGACTTCGGCCGCGTCGGCCACGTGCGTGTGGCGGGCCAGCCCGGCCTTGTTCCGGCGCCTGTGGTCGTGCATCTGCCGGATCGCGATGGCCACGATCCAGGACCGGAACCGCTCGGGTTCGCGCAGTTCGGGCAGTGCCCGCATGGCGCGCAGCATGGTCTCCTGCACGACGTCGTCGACGTCCGCGTGCCCGTGCAGGCCGCGCCCGACGATGTTGTAGATCAGCGGCAGATACTCGCTGAACAGGGCGGCCTGCGCGTCGGCGTCGCCGGTTCGGGCCGCGTCGACCAGCTCGGTCACGGACAGGCCGGTTCCGGGCGGACGGGTCGCCGTGTCGGTCGTGGGTCGTGCCGGAACCTCGCGCAATGCGCCCTCACAGAGTGATCCCTCAGCTGGAGGCGGTCATGATGGCACAGGCGTGCGAACGCACCAGGACCGGGCAGACGCGGCCCGGTTGGCGCGTCCGCACGGAATTCACGGAACTCGTGGTGCCGAACCTGTTATGGCCCGCCGGGGTGCGTCGTCTCCGTGGTGACAGCGGAGAAAGGAACGGCATGTACCTCAGACGTGGCAGACGGGCCCGGAGCAAGCGGTCCCAGTGGCGCATCGCGGCGGCCGGCGGAGCGGCACTCGTCGTCGTGGGCGGTGTCGCGGCAGCGGCCACCGTCGTCACGGGAACCGGCGGACAGACGGCCGAAGCGAAGGCCGGCACCTACACGCTCGCGGTCGCCAAGAGCGGGATGTGCATGGATCTGGTCGGCAGCAGCGGGTCGAGCGGTGCGCTGATCCAGCAGTGGGGCTGCGGCCAGGGGCAGGCCAACCAGCAGTGGACCCTGGTCGACCGGGGATCGGGCAGATTCGCCATCAGGTCCGCCGCCAGCGGGCTCTGCCTCGACGTCCCCGGCGCCTCCACCACCGACGGGGTCCGGCTCCAGCAGTGGGGCTGCGGGACCGACCAGGCCAACCAGCTCTGGACGCTGAAGCCGGCGCGCGACAACACCTTCCAGATCGTCAACGTCAACAGCGGTCTGTGCGTCAGCGACGCGAAGGCGAGCACCGCGGCCGGTGCCGCCGTCGTCCAGGAGACCTGCACCACCAACAGCAACAAGCGCTGGACTCTCACCCAGGCCGGCACCGGCTCGGCCGGCGCGACCCCGAGCCCGACCGCGAGCGCAGCCGCGAGTACGGCCACGGGCACGACGATCACGGTGGCCGCGGACGGTTCCGGCGACGTCACCACGGTCCAGGCGGCGATCGACAAGGTCCCGGCGAACAACACCAGGCCGGTGACCATCGCCGTCAAGAAGGGCACCTACCGGGGCGTCTTCACCGTCCCGAGCAACAAGCCGTACGTCACCCTGAAGGGCCTGGGGGCCACCGCTTCCGACGTCGTACTCGTCGAGAACCACGGGGCGGGCACCAAGAAGGCGGACGGCACGACGTACGGCACCTTCGGCAGCGCGACCGCGTTCGTCGATGGGCACGACTTCTCGGCGTCGAACCTGACGATCTCCAACGACTACGACTACGCGGCGAGCCCGAGCCAGGCGGTGGCACTGAGCCTGTCCGCCGACCGCGCGGTCCTCGACAACGTGCGGCTCCTGGGCCACCAGGACACCCTGCTGGTCAACGACTCCTCGCGGGCGTATTTCCTGAAGTCCTACGTGGAAGGCACCGTCGACTTCGTCTTCGGCGGCGGGATCGCGGTCTTCGACCGGAGCGACATCCACCAGCTGGGCAGCGGGGGTTACATCACCGCGGCCAGCACACCGGCGACCCGCACCTACGGCTATCTCTTCTACAGGTCGAACATCACCGGGGCCGGAGCCGCGGGGACGGGCAGCCTCGGCCGCCCGTGGCGTCAGGACGCACAGGTGCTGTACCGGGAGTCCACCATCGGGTCGTTCGTCAACACGGCCCAGCCCTGGAGCGACATGTCCGGTGCCGTCTGGACGAAGGCCCGGTTCAGTGAGTACAAGAACACCGGAGCGGGCGCGACGGTCAACTCCGGGCGCCCGCAGCTGAGTGACTCCCAGGCGGCCGACTACACCCCGCAGAAGTACCTGGCCGGCTCGGACGGCTGGAACCCGACCACCACCGCCACCACCACCACCACGAGCCCGGCATCCGGTACGGTCTGCAAGCCCACCGCCTACGGCGCGAAGGCCGACGGTGCGACGAAGGACACCGCAGCCCTGCAGAAGGCGATCAACGCCTGCGCGGGCAAGGGCACCGTGGAACTGACCGCGGGCAAGTACCTCTCGGGCGCCCTGACCCTGGCCGCCGACATGACGCTCCAACTCGACTCCGGAGCAACCCTGCTCGCCTCCCAGGACGCGGCGGACTACCCGTTGTCCGGCGGAAAGCTGTCACCGCTCCTCGGGGGTTCCGGGGTGAACAACCTCACGATCACCGGTGCGGGCACGATCGACGGCCAGGGCGCCCCGTGGTGGACGCTGATCAACCAGGAGAAGGCCGCGGGCAAGACGCTCTCCTCCCGCCCCGGTCTGGTGTCCCTCAACAGCGCCTCGAACGTGAAAATCACCGGGATCACGCTGAAGAACGCCCCCAACGTCAACATCACCGTCAAGAAGGTGACCACGTCCGCCATCGACGGGATCACCGTGCAGGCACCGGCGGACGCGCCCAACACCGACGGCATAGACGTGTGGTCGTCCTCCGGCGTCGCGGTGACCAACAGCACGATCGACACCGGCGACGACAACATCGCCATCAACTCCTCCTCGGAGGGGCCGTCCCACGACATCTCACTGAGCGGCTGCACGATCCTGCACGGCCACGGCCTGTCCATCGGCAGCTACACGTCGGGCGGCATCCACGACATCGACATCCACGACAACACCCTCAAGGGCACCACCGCCGGAGTCCGGATCAAGTCTGCGCGGGGCAGGGCCGGTGAGATCCACGCCGTCACCTACAAGAACCTGACGATGACCGACGTGAGGACCCCGATCCAGATCACCGGGTACTACCCGTCGGTTCCCGCGGACGGCGACGCCGCCCAGGCCGTCACCAGCACAACGCCGAACTACCACGACATCACCCTCGCCAACATCACCGCGACCGGCGCCACCACGGCCGGCCAGATCGTGGGCGTACCGGAGCAGCCGATCACCTCACTGACCCTGACTTCGGTATCGATCACCGCGAAGACGGGCTTGAGCGTCCGCAACGCCACGGTGAACACGACCGCCACCACCGTCAAGCCTGTCTCGGGCCCGGCGTACATCGTGCAGAGCAAGGCCACCGTCAAGTAGCGGCAGCACGCTCCCCGATCCCGCCCGTCGGGGAGCACTCCCCAGCACCACGACCCCGGAAATCCAGGTCGCCGCGACGGCAACCAACACACCCCCGGCGACCACTGCGAAGTCGGCTCCTGCGCCCGGTCCCCCTCACCGTCGCTGCCGCACTCGTGGCCGGAACCGGTGCGCTGGTACCGCTGCTGGCCAACGGCGCCGAACCGACCTGCGCGGTGGACTACAACGTCGCCGGACAGTGGACGAACGGCTTCCAGGGAACCGTCGGGATCACCAACAAGGGCGCACAGCAGACCAGTTGGACCCTCACCTTTGAACTCGGCGGAGGCGAGAAGATCACCCAGGGCTGGAACGGCGACTGGCAGCAGTCCGGCACGACCGTCACCGTCAAGAACACCAGCTGGAATGGCGCGCTGTCCCCCGGGGGCACCGTCACCGCCGGATTCATCGGCTCCCGTTCCGGAGCCACCGCCGTACCCACCTCCTTCAAGCTGAACGGCGAGACCTGCTCCTCCGGCACGGACACCACCCCCAGCCCCGGCGAGACCGTCGCCCCCAGCTTCAGCGAGTCCACCAGCCCGACGCCCACCCCGAAGGCGACCGAAACCGCGACCCCTCAGGCGACGAGCACTCCAGAGACCACTGCCACCCCCACGGCCGCCGCGAGCACGACCGCCGCGAGTGCCGCCGAGTGGAACCCGCCGTCCGGCATCGTCAAGCAGCTCGGCGACACCTGGGACCACATGGCCTCGACGTACCCGGACATCTACGGCTTCAAGAACTACGGCTTCGACCAGATCATGGCCAACAAGGGCAGCATCAACTACTGCGTCCGCTGGGACTCCGACAACCCGGTGACCGCCACGCTGCGCGACCAGGTCCAGACGACCCTGCAGAAGCAGTTCAACAAGTGGATCACCGCACTCAGCGAGAACGGCAAGGGCTACAACCAGTGGCCCTACGCCTCTGCGAAGGTCAAGGTCGTGGGCTGGGCGGTCAAGGACCGCTCCACCCTGAAGTGGGACGACGACTCCGTCGACATCTACGCCGGCAACCTCGACGAGGGCGGCGCACCCCAATGCGCCGAGCCCTGCGGCCGGTTCTTCCACCAGGACGGCGACTACTCCCAGTGCCCCGGCAAGGAGGCCCACCACTACGACGAGTCCCTGTGGCTCA
This sequence comes from Streptomyces sp. NPDC002588, assembly GCF_040295925.1. NCBI lineage: Bacteria > Bacillati > Actinomycetota > Actinomycetes > Kitasatosporales > Streptomycetaceae > Streptomyces > Streptomyces sp. NPDC002588. The sequence goes on along the minus strand of NZ_JBEOWF010000067.1, from coordinate 44,524 downwards.
CCAAGGGCATGGGCTTCGGCGGCGCCGGCGGTGACTGGGGACAGCGCCTGGACCAGGAGTACTTCACGAACGCCCTGGACGAGGAGAACCTGCACATCTACCTGCACGAAGTCGGCCACACCTTCGGCCTGGACGACTTCTACGACTGGACCCCGACGCCCGACGTCGGCGGCTTCATCATGAACGCCGGAACCGCGACGGAGATCACCGAGTTCGACAAGTGGATGATCCGCGACTTCTGGCGCCACATCAAGAGCCGCTACGGCTACTGATCCCGAGGACGCCACTGCACCGCTCCTGGGCCTCAGCCCTGGGGCACGGCCGAATGGTGCCTCTCGCGTTGGACAGCCGGACAACTGCCGCAAGCCTGTCAGTCCGCCAGAGCTGCTGGACGTACAGCCTCCGGCCCAAAGCGTCGGCGAGCACGATCCGCAGCGGCTTCGGCTGCGCGGGCACGGGTATCACCAGGATCCAGAGACATCTGACGGTAAGCACTTTTGGCCGGCATCAAACGGTCGGCGCGGATGGCGAAGGCCCGGACTCGTGCCCGCTGCAGCCCCAGGGAGGTCAGCAAGCTCAGGGAAGTTGCGGCAAGAACTGGTGAGTGGTTGGTGGGTTCCGACAGCGCGCGCGTACGTGCGGTGGAGCTGTGGTCGGCATACCGCACGGTGAGCGTGAGTCGGCCGGCGATCTGGCTTTCACCACGCAGTAGTTGGCCGATCCGGTCGGCAAGTCCCAAGACCGCTCGGTGATGCTGTGCCGGGTCGAGGCAGTCCCGCTCCAGCATGAGATCGGCGACCAGGTGCGCTGCCGGTTCCGAAGGGCTCACCGGGCGAGGATCGTGACCGCGGGCGCGCTCGGCCAGCAGCCGGGCCGAACCGACTCCGAGCAGGCGTTGCAGGGTTGCCACAGGTATGTCGGCGATCTGGCCGATGGTGTGCAGCCCATACTTGTTGAGCGTTTCCGCTGTTGCCCGCCCGATCCCCGGCAGGGCGGTGACCGGGCGGGGGTATAGCCAAGTGGCAGCCTGCCCGTCGCGGATCCAGGTGGTGTCTCCCGGGGCGGACGCGTCGGCCGCCATGGCTGCCAGCATGCGGTTGCCCGCGAGCCCGGCGCTGCTGTCGATGCCGTAGAGGGCTTTCAGGCGGAGCTTCGCCAACTGAACGACGTCGTAGGGGGACAGACCGAAATATCTGAGTGCCGACGTCAGGTCGAGCTGAACGGCGTTGGGCGGGACAGCCTGTACGTGAGGCGTGATCCCGGACACTAGTTCGATTACATCGGTGCACTGGGCCTCGCTCAGCGCAGCGTGCAGATGGAGGTGGGCGATGTGCCGCTGACGCGTGGTCATCCCGCGCTCCCGGGGCTGCGGTGGCCGAACTTCTTCAGGTCGGCCGAGCGGGTGCCGGCGGGCTGGAGGTCGGCGTACGGGTGCAGGCGGGCTCCTGTCGTGCCGTTGGCCAGGGTGCGCTGCGGCTGGGCGGGGGTCGGGGACGGACGCTCGGCGCCGAGGAGGGCGAGTGCGGCCTCGGGGCCGTGGTCGCGGCGGGCGGTGGCGATCTCGTCCAGGTCCCAGGCCATGGTGCCGACGACGGTGCGGCGGGTGCCGCGCACCTGGACCGTGCCGCGCACCAGCAGCAGTCCGCTGTGGAAGACGGTGTGGGCGCAGGCCGGGTGGGAGTCCTCGAAGAACGCCAGGTCGACCAGGCCGGAGCCGTCCTCCAGGGTGACGAAGATGATGCGCTTGCCGCTGGCGATCGGCGGGGTCTGGGTGGAGGCCCGTACACCGGCGACCAACACCCGCTGCCCGGCGCGCAGGCCGGCCAGGTGGGCCGCGTCGGTCGCGCCGATCTCGCGCAGCAGCCGGTGGTGGTGCTCCATCAGGTGCCTGGAGACGTCGATGCCGAGGGTGCTCAGCTCGGCGCTCAGGGCTTCACGTCCGGTCATCTCCGGCAGCCCGCTCGGCTCCGCCCCGCCGACGGCGTTCGTATCGATGGGCAGCTGGCCCTTGCCGGCGGACCGGGCGCGGGAGGCCCGGTGGAGTTCGGCGATCTGCAGCAGCAGGTCGCGTCGCGTGAGGCGGCCGTCGTGGAGGCAGTTCAGGGCGCCGATCTCCGCGAGGCGTTCGGCGACCGGTCTGCTGGGGCGCGCCCGCTGCCAGAAGTCCGACAGCGATCCGTACGGCTGCCCCTCCTCGATCCGGGCGCACTCGTCCTCACTGATGCCGTGCACCGCGGACAGCGCGAGCCGCACGCCCCACTGCTCCCCGTCGGCCGGTTCCACGACATGCCTCGCCCTTGAGCGGTTGACATCGACAGACAGGACCGGGACACCGCGGCGACGGGCGTCGGAGACGAGGACGCGCTTGGGCCACATCCCGGGATCGTGTTCGAGCAGGCCGGCCAGCAGGAACGCCGGATGGTGCGCCTTGAGCCAGGCGCTCTGCAGGGCCGGCACGGCGAAGGCGACCGCGTGCGCCCGGCAGAAGCCGTAGGCGCCGAAGGCCTCGACGGTCTTCCAGACCTCGTCCCGGACGGCCGCGCTGTAGCCACGTGCGCGTGCCAGCTTGTGGAACCAGTCCTTGATCCGAGGCATCTGGTCCTTGTCGCCGAGCGCCCGCCGGGTGATCTCCGCGAAGGCCCGGTCGCAGCCGGTCATCACATGCAGGGTCTCGATGATCTGCTCGTGCCAGATGGTCACGCCGTAGGTGTCGGCGAGCACCGGCTCGAGGTCCGGGTGGGCGTACGACGGTGTGCCGCCGTGGCGGGCGGCGATGTACCGCTCGGGCATGCCGCCGGCGACCGGGCCGGGGCGGAAGAGGCTGATGTCGGCGATGACGTCCTGGGGGTCGCGGGGCTGGAGCCGGGACAGCAGGTCCTGCTGGCCGGGCGACTCCAGCTGGAACAGGCCCAGGGTCTGGCTCTCCTGGATGAGCTTGAACGCGAAGACGTCGTCGAGCGGCACCTGCTTCGGGTCGTCCAGGTCGATGTGGGTGCCGGTGGTCCGCTCGATCTCGGTGACGGCGTGGGCCATCGCGGACTGCATCCGGACTCCCAGGACGTCGAGTTTGATGTTGCCGAGCGCCTCGATCTCCTCCTTCGCCGCCATGGCCATGGGGTAGTCGCCCTGCGGTGTGGGCTGGACCGGCAGCCGGTCCAGGAGGGTCGCGTCGCTGATGACCACGCCGCAGGGGTGCATGGCCATGCCGTGGACCAGGGAGTCGAGGCCTTCGGCGAGCTCCCACAGGGGGCCGTACCGGTGCGCCTCGGCCGCCAGCTGCCGCAGCTCGGGCAGTTCGGCGAGGGCGCCGGTTATGTCGGAGGCGCGCAGGTGCGGGAAGCTCTTGGCGATCCGGTCGACGTCCGCGGGTGCGATGCCGAGGGCGAGGCCGGCGTCGCGCAGGGCGCGGCGGGCCCGGTAGGTCTCGGGCATCGCGGTGACCGCCACCCGCTCCTTGCCGAACCGTTCGAAGATCGTGTCGTAGCACTCCAGCCGTCGCGCGGACTCCACGTCGATGTCGATGTCGGGCAGTGAGGCCCGGCGCACGCTCAGGAAGCGTTCGAACAGCAGGCGGTGGTCGAGCGGGTTGGCGGTGGCGATGTCCAGCGCGTGGCAGACCATCGATCCGGCACCCGAGCCGCGGGCTGCCACCCGGATGCCCTTGGCCCGGATGTCGGCGACGACCTGGCCGACGGCGAGGAAGTACGAGTCGTAGTCCAGCGTGGAGATCACGGCGAGTTCTTCGTCCAGCCGGTCGAGCGCCGCTCGGTCGTGGTCGAGGCCGCGGCGGGCCATGCCGGCCTCGCACCGCCGACGCAGCAGGCGTGCGGCTCCGCCCGCTCCGGGTTCGGCGCCGAAGAGCGACGGTTCCGGGAAGTGCGGGGTGCCCAGTCCGAGGTCCGCTTCGGGGTCGATGGCGCACCGGTCCGCTGTGGCGGCGGTGTCCGTCATCAGACGGCGGGCCCGCCGGATGTCCGCTCCGGCGCATTCGGCGACCATCCGCGCCACGTTCGCCATTCCTCTCTCGTCCTTGAGCCAGCGTTGTCCGCTGTCCAGGCGGCGCCGGTCGATCGGCCGCAGCAGCCGTGCGGCGTCCAGGACGTCGGCAAGGCGATGCTGGTCCGGGTCGGCGTAGCGGACGGCGTTGGAGAGCACGGCGGTGGTGCGGGTGCGGTCGGCCAGGGCGAGGGTGCGGGCGGCCAGGCGCAGGGATCCCGGCCCGATGCCGGAACGTTTCTGCGCGACGGCTTCCAACCGGACCTCCCTCCCGAAGATCTCCTTCCAGGGCGCCAGCAGCTTCACCGCGACGTCCTCCCGGCCCACCGACAGCGCCCGCACCGGTTCCGAGAGCGGTCCGAGCAGCACGGTCAGACCGGGGCCGCCGTACTCGCGCAGCGCCTCCCACGGCACCACGGGCGCCGTACCGGACACGGCGCCGGCATGGGCGGCCGAGGTGATGCGGCACAGCCGTGCCCATCCCGCCCGGTTCTGCGCGAGCAGCGTGAACCGCAGCGGCGGTTCGATCACATGGGCGCCGCCGCGCGCCGGGGTGCGGCGACGCTGGGTGGGGGGAGGGGGCGCCAGGGCGTCCACCGCCAGATCGACACCGAAGAGCGGCCGGACCCCGTCCTTCGCGCAGGCCTGCGCGAACCGCACGGCACCCGTGACCGTGTCCCGGTCGGTGAGCGCGAGTGCGGACATGCCCCGCTCGGCCGCCCTCCGGACGAGGTGCTCGGGATGCGCGCACCCGTACCTCGCGGAGTAACCGGACGCGACGTGCACGTGGGTGAAGCCCGCCATGCCGCACCTCCATCACTCCACCCCTTTTCGGCCATACGCCCGATATGTTCATCGTACGCTCGTTCGATTACTCTAACCCCATCAGCCCCGGTCAGCGGCATGATTCGAACGTGAGATCGATCCTGTGGGTGTGTGAAGTGGTGGCCGAATCGAGTGTCGTCCCGTCACCTCGGTGACTGCGCAAGGAGGTTGGCGGCCGCATGGGCCGGAACCCGATCCCGAATCCCAGGGGCGGAGCTGTGACGAGCCCGCCGCCTGCGCCCTGCGGGCCTTCGGCACCCCGGACAGCGCCCCGAGATTCACCTCGGAGGCGACTCTGCGTACACGAAAAAGCACCCGGCGTGGGGAATCTTCGGGCCGGCGGCGATGGAGGCGCCGGCCGCCGGGGTGCCGCCGCTCGTGCGCGATCTGCCGGTCCTGCGCGAGGTGATCGGGACGGACAAGGCGGTGGTCAGCTCTGCGAACTCGCCCGCTCTTCGTCCTGTGGTGCGGCGTATCCGGGAACAGAAGGCCATCGCAGGGTCAGTACCACGGACTCGTCCTCAGCGATCCAGGAGTGATCCACTCCCTCGCCCCAGACGACATAGTCGCCCTGTTCCTCCAGCAGCACACTGCGACCGGGGAACTCCATGCGGAAGCGACCGCTGATGAGAACCAGGAGAGCCGTACGGACTTCGCCCTTCACCCACTGCGCTCGCTGGTCACCACGTGGATGGACGCCCCATTTGACCTCCACGGCGTTGCTGTGGCGAGGATCACCGTGCTCCTTGAAGTGCCCGAGCAGCCATCCCCGGTCCACCGCCGCGTCCTTGCCCGCATTCCCTACGTACACGCCGTCTTCCATGCGCCCGAACGCTAGCAGTCGACCACGACGCCGGAGCCCCGGTCGGTTTCCCGCTGACCGGGGCTCCTTCTCGCCTGTATCAGTCGGAGCGTTCGCTCACCGGAGGCGGTCGAGCAGCAGGCTTGCGGCCACCGCCGCTCCGTCGGTGCGGATCTTGCCGCCCAGAGCCTCCGCCCGCGTCCGGGTCTCGGGTGCCAGAACCATCTTGAACGCGACACACAGGGAGTCGACGGTCTGAGTCGGGCCGTCGACGGCCGCACCGATGCCCAGGTCTGCCACCCGGCCTGCCCAGTACTGGGTGTCCGACAGCCGGAGAGGTACCACCACCTGCGGCGCGCCCGCCCGGGCGGCCGTCACCGTCGTGCCCGCACCGCCGTGATGCACCACGGCGGCCACCCTGCCGAACAGACGCTGATGGTTGACCTCGCCGATGGCGAGGCAGTCGTCCAGACCGTCGACCAGGTCCAGATCCGCCCAGCCACGGGAGACGAGTACGCGGTGCCCCAGTGCGCGGATCGCCTCGACGGTCATGGCGGCGATGTCCCGCGACGGGCGCATGCTGCCGAAACCCACGTAGACCGGCGGCGCGCCCGCGTCCAGGAACGCCACCAGCTCGGCCGGGAGCGGGCGTTCGTCCGGCAGGTTCCAGGCACCCGTCTGTACGACGTCGAGGCCCGGGGTCTCCCGCCACGGCCCCAGGACCGGGTCCGCCGCCAGCCATGGCTGGTCGGTGAAGACGTGGTCGCGGACGTTGTCCACCGGCGGCAGGCCGATCGCCGCCCGGTGGCCGTTGAGCGTCTCGGCGAATTCCGCGTTCACATTGTGGGCGTCCAGCTCCCACAGCGTCCGGTTGTCGGCCGTCTCCGGCTCCGGCCAGCCCGGCCGCGGTGGGGGCGCATGGTGCGGCGACGGCAGTTGGATCGCCGCATAGCTCGCATACACGTAGCGGATCCCCGCGGCCTCGGCCACGGACCGCGCGGCGATCTGCGCCAGCCCGGCCGCCACCAGCGCGTCACATCCGTCGGCCGCCGCGGGGAAGACGTCGAACTGCGTGTCGACCATCTCGGTCCGGTACCGGGACAGGTCCGCCGCCGACGGCAGAGCCGACCCGCGCATCAGCGCTCGCACCGGCGGCCCGACCGGCACCAGTTGCACACCGAGACCTGCCAGCCGCTGCGCGAACTCCTCGTCGGGCGGGGCGCACATCCGCACCTCCACGCCGAGCTCCTGTAGTCGCACCGCGAGTGCCACCAGCGGTTCGACATCGCCACGCGTCCCGTATGTAGATAACAGCACCCGCACTCTGCGTCCTCTTTCCTTCTGTCCGAAGTGATTCGGCGTGCCCGCCCGGGCGTTGAGCGGCCCGGTCGGCGGCGATGTGTAGGTCGTGACGGGTATGCGGCAGCAGTGTAGGTCGCGGCTCGCGCCCACCCTGCCCTGCGCCTCCGCGATCTCGGGCGGGTTCCCGCGGCCGACACCGGGGAATGACCAACATCAACTGACGCAGTGGGAGGTCGTCTTTCGCCCGTCGGAAGTGGGTCACGATTCACGCGTCGCCGACACCCGGGCCCGGCGAGGCACGCAAGGTCCCCGATCGTCACCACGACATGAGAGGCGCTCAGTGCACAATTCGTCCGTGCCCATCCCTGATGTTTCGGTCATCTTGCCCTGCGCTGGATTCGGAACGCGCTTCGGGGCGCCCTACTCGAAGGAACTGCACTGTCTGGCTCCGGGGATCACCGTGCTGGACCACAGCCTGAAGGCCGTTGTCGAACTTGCCGAAAGCGGACTCAACGTGCGCCTGGTCGTCGTATTCGGGACACACAAGCTGGACACGGTGAGTTATCTCGCGCGTTATGCCGGGATCTTGCAGATGGTCTTTGTCTACCAGGACGAGTCGTTGGCGCCGGATCTCGGCGGAGCGATCCGGTCGGCCCTGCCGATGACGCAAGGGCCGGTGGCACTTGTGCTGCCTGACATCGTTGTCTCCGGCGTGGGTTGTGCAGGTGTGCTTCTCGCCGCGTTGCGGCAGACAGGGCCGACCGGTTGGAGCGTGGTGGCGGCCGAGGAACGGAATCCCCACACGCTTCAGCAGATGGGCGCACTGGCCCTGGTCGAGGCCGACGGCGTCCTGACGGTCGAGGCGGCCGCCGACAAGCCGGCCGATCCTTCGGGCTTCAATGCGTTCTGGGGCATGGTGGCAGTCACCGAGGAGGAGGCGCACAGGTTACCCGACGTGGTGAGAAAGGAGGCGGACAGTCCGCTGGCCGGTGCGATCGCTCTCATGGTGGACGGAATCGTCAACTACAACACCGCCGCGGGCTGACTTCCCGGGCGCGGACGAGTCCGGGTGATCGCCCTGCGCCCGGAGGCCCTGGTCGTCAGTTGGCCCACGGCGGGGCGATCCGCACCCCGTCGGCCAGCTCCGCCTCCAGGCCGATGGACGTGGTCACCCAGGACAGCGCGGTGTGACCGGTCGGGTTCTCGACCGCCAGGGTGGAGCCGGGGTTGATGATCACCGTGTCGCCGGCGGTGACCCGCTCGGTGTGGCCGTCGAGGGTGATGAGCAGTTCTCCGATGAGCAGATGGAAGATCTCCTCCCGGTTCACGGTGTGCGCGGGGGCCTTCGTCCCGGCGGGAATCTCGCCCCGCCAGGCACACAGCTCCTTGCTGCCGGTGAGGGGGGAGGCGAACGAGACGAAGCGGGCGCCGTGGGTCTCGTGGGTCACGGCGTCGGACGGGTGGACGACAGGCATGCGGGGCCTCCGGGGGCGGTCGACGATCCACCAGGGATGGTCAATCAGCTTGACCATATGGAACATGGTCAAGCTGATTGACCAATTCGTCAAGGGTGTTTCAATGCAGGCGTGCAGAACTCGGAAGCCCTCACCCTGGCAGCGTCCCTGCTCGCCGCCGCCGGCGAGCTCACGCGGCGCATCAACGACGGGCTCGCTGCCCGGGGTTTCGAGGTCCGGCCCGCCCACGGCTTCGCCTTCACCCGGCTCGCTCCGGACGGCGCGACGGTCACCGACCTCGCCGTCCATCTCGGGGTCACCAAGCAGGCGGCCAGTCAGCTTGTCGACGAGCTCGTACGCAAGGGGTATGTCGAGCGGCGGCCGCATCCGCAGGACGCGCGGGCCCGGCTGATCGTGCTCACCGGGCGGGGGTGGGAGTGCACCCGGGCGGCGGAGGAGGCGGCCGCGGACGTCGTGCGTGAGTGGTCCGATGTGCTCGGGGAGGGTGAGGTTCGCGTGTTGTGCGGTCAATTGGCGCGCATCGCCCCCTACGGTCCCATCAGGCCCGCCTGGTGACGGAACGTCAGTGGCCCCGGGTGTCACTGACTACCACTGGAAGTTTTTACTGACGCGTAACTTCACACTTCGGCTACTCGTTCGTAACTTGATGAGTGAACAGCATCCTCGTGATCCGGATCACAGGGCGTAAGGCCATCGCACCTCCCTTGAGCCGCAAGGAGATCACACGATGCTGCCCTGGAAGCGCGTGCTCAGACCGTTCGCCGCCCTGCTGCTGGCCGCCGCGGCCGCCACCGTCCCCGCCACCGCCGCCCATGCCTCCTCCGCCACCGAGACCTCCGCCACCGCGACGTCGTCCAGTGGCTGGAACGACTACAGCTGCAAGCCCTCCGCCGCCCATCCCCGCCCCGTCGTCCTGGTCCATGGCACCCTCGGGAACTCGGTCGACAACTGGCTCGGCCTCGCCCCCTACCTCGAGGCCCGCGGCTACTGCGTCTTCTCCCTCGACTACGGCCAACTGCCGGGCGTCCCCCTCTTCCACGGCCTCGGCCCCATCGACAAGTCGGCCGAACAGCTCGCCGCCTTCGTCGGCAAGGTGCTCACCGCGACCGGCGCCGCCAAGGCCGACCTCGTCGGCCACTCCCAGGGCGGCATGATGCCCCGCTACTACCTGAAGTTCCTCGGCGGAGCCGCCAAGGTGAACGCGCTCGTCGGCCTCGCCCCCGACAACCACGGCACCACCCTCAGCGGACTCACCAACCTGCTGCCCTACTTCCCGGGCGCGGAGGAACTCCTCTCCACCGCCACCCCCGGCCTCGCCGACCAGATCGCCGGCTCGGCCTTCCTGGCCAAGCTCAACGCCGGCGGCGACACCGTCCCCGGTGTCCACTACACGGTCATCGCCACCAAGTACGACGAGGTGGTCACGCCCTGGCGCGGCACCTACCTCAGCGGATCCGACGTCGACAACGTCCTGCTGCAGGACCTGTGTCCGCTCGACCTCTCGGAGCACGTGGCGATCGGCCTGTCCGACCGGATCGCCTTCCACGAGGTGGCCAACGCGCTCGACCCGGCCCACGCCACCGCCACCACCTGCGCGTCCGCGTTGAGCTGAAGCCGCGCGTCGTGCCGCCCGCCGGGGCCTGTCCGACCTGAGCCGCCGGTCAGGCCCCGGAGTTCCGGGGGGATGTCCCGGAACCAAGAAATCGTGAAAACGCCTGCCGGGGGAGGTCTCAAGCGATCTTTAGGGTTGCCTTAAGGCAGCGCTCAGGCTGGGATCAGGCTGGGGGATCGGGGGCCGGGTGACGCTCAGCCGTCCGGCCACCAGGTGCGTGCGATGTCCTTGCGCACCTCGGGGCGGCCCGCGGGGCGTTCGTCCACCTCTTCGCGGATCCGGCGGGAGTCCGTCTTCTTCAGGGGCTTCTGCACAGTCGTGCGGCGCATGGCTGCCTCCTTCAGGGCCACCGGGTTCCGCGTTCTCGCGGAGGTAGACCCTTTCCGGGAGAGTTCCTCATCGCCCCCTGCTCTGTCAGTGGCGGGTGTCACGATTCGAGTGTCAGTGGCGGGTGTCACTCTTGGGCACATGATGAGAAACGGTGACGAAGTGACTCCGGTGGGCGGGGAGACGATCGACTGGGACGCGGAGGCGGCCGCCTTCGACGAGGAGCCGGACCACGGACTGCGCGACCCGCAGGTGCGGGCCGCGTGGGCGCAGCGGCTGCGGAGCTGGCTCCCGCCGCGCGCCGGTGACCTCCTCGACCTCGGCTGCGGCACCGGCAGCCTTGCGCTCCTCGCCGCCGAACAGGGGCACCGGGTCACCGGCGTCGACCTCTCCCCGCCCATGATCGACCTGGCCCGGGCCAAACTCGCCGGGCGTGACGCCGTGTTCCTCCTCGGTGACGCGGCGGCGCCCCCGGTCGGTGAGCAGCGCTTCGACGCCGTCCTCGTCCGGCATGTGCTGTGGACCCTGCCCGACCCCGACCGCGTCCTGCGCCACTGGCGGGACCTGTTGCGGCCGGGAGGGCGGCTCGTGCTGGTCGAGGGCGTGTGGGGGACGGTCGCACCGGTCGGCATACCGGCGGACCGGCTCACCACCCTCCTCGCGCCGATCGCCGGGCACACGCGCGTCGAGCACCTTTCGGACGACGCGCGCCTGTGGGGCGGGGCCGTGGAGGACGAGCGGTATGTGGTGGTGGCGACCGTCTAAGGCCTTCGGGCAGACGACGCCGCTTTCGAAACACGACCCAGCCGTCCCTACCGCAGCAGCTCCGCGAAGTCGCCCTCGCGCGCCAGCGCCTCCAGCTCGTCGAGGGCGGCCACCGCTGCCGCGGCCGCCTCCGGGTCGGTCCGGGCCAGTCCGCCGGCCGCGAACTCGTCCTCGTCCAGCCGCCGTACGTCCGTGCCGTCGGCGGAGCGCCACAGGTCCAGGTCGAGATCCTCGACGAGCAGTTCGCCGCCGGTGAGCACGGCCGGGCGGGTGATGTCGCAGTACCAGCCCTTCACGGTGCCCGCCCGGTCGCGGACCTCCTTCACCGCGTACCAGCGGTCCCGCCAGTAGTACTCGGTGAAGACGTCACCCGCCTCGAACCGTACGAAGCCGAAGTCGCGTACGCCGTCACCGGCCCAGGGAGCGCGTACGACGATCCGGGTGCCGTCGTCGGACAGCAGCCCGGCCGGGTAACGGATCTTGGTACGGCCGCCTTTCAGCAGGACGACGTCCAGCGCGGCGTCCGAGGCGCCTCCCGCGGACCGGGCCGGATCAGCCGAGCGCGCGGACATACCGCACCTCCGTGGCGCAGATCTCGTATCCGAACCACTTGTTGATCGCGAGCATCGGGCCGTTGTCCGAGTCGTTGCCGGTGAACGCCTCCGTGTATCCCGCGGCACGGGCCCGGTGCAGGGAGTCGTTCTTGACGAGCTTGGCCAGGCCCCGGCCGCGGTGGGAGCGGGCGGTGCCGGTCATGCCGGTGCCGTAGCGCCCCGCGCCGTTCGTGTGGGCCGCGCTGAAGGCGACGGGACGGCCGTCCGCCACGGCGACAGAGGTCAGCTCGCGGTCGAGGTGGGGATGTTTCCAGGTCTGCTCGACCCAGGCCTGGTAGTCCGTGAACTCGGTGTCGATGTCACTCGGTTCGTCGGACACGACTGCCGCGTCCAGGGCGAACAGGGGACGTGGGTCGTCCGCGAAGTCGGCGGCGGTGCGCAGTTCGACGCCCGGCGGCGGGGCCTGCAGGGGCGGCAGCGGGGTGCGGGCCAGGTCCAGGCGCAGGAAGTGCGCGGAGCGGCTCGGCCGGTAGCCGTGGGCCTCGGCGAAGGCACGGTTGCCGGGCTCGTCCAGGACCCAGGCGAACAGGCGGGTCGCCGCGTGCGCCACGAGGTGCTCCTCCGCGGCGCGCGTCAGCAGGGTGCCCGCGCCGCGGCCGGTGCGCGCCGGGTCGACGTACACGTTGAGAAAGCCCTGGCCGGGCTCCGGGCTGTCGTGGGCGAGGCCCGTCTGGGCCGTGCCGATGATCTCGCCGTCCTCCTCGGCCACCAGCTTGCGGGCGTGGGCCCGGGGGTGGGACAGCGAAAGGTCGTGGACCATGGACTCCGGGCTGAAGTACACGTACGGCAGGGCGAGGTGCCGCACCCGGACGAAGCCCTCGATGTCGGTGGCCGAGCCGGGGCGCAGATCGCGCACGATGACGGTCATGTGGGCTCACGCTAGGGGTGTGCGGCCCGCGGCTGCCTCCCATTTTCCGGCGGTACATTTTCCCCCGGGTACGGGACAATCGGGCCGTGACCTTGAAGATCCACATCAGTGAGGGTGCCGCGCCGTACGAGCAGGTGCGGGCACAGATCGCCGAGCAGGCCCGGTCGGGCGCGCTGCCGGTGGGGTACCGGCTGCCGACGGTGCGGGGGCTCGCCGAGGAACTGGGGCTGGCCGTGAACACGGTCGCCAAGGCCTACCGGGCCCTCGAGACGGACGGCGTGATCGAGACCCGGGGCCGGGGCGGCACCCTGGTGGCGGCGGCGGGTTCGGCGGCGGAGCGGGAGGCGGCGACCGCCGCGCAGGCCTACGCCGAGCGGGTGCGGCGACTGGGACTGACCCGGGAACAGGCGTCGGCGGCGGTGGCGGATGCCCTGCGGGCGGCCTACGGCGGGTGAGCGGGCGCTGAAGCGGCTCAGCGGCGCGTGGCCGGCGAACTCGGGGTCCGGGTCACCGTCAGGCCCGCCCGTGCCGCCGTCCGGGCGAACAGGGCCGCGTCGCCCACCGCCGCGCCGCCCGGGTCGTTGTTGAAGTACGCGTACACGTCGTCGCCGTCGTTCCAGGTCGTCGCGACGCGGTCCACCCAGGTCTCCAGGGCGCGGCGGCCGTAGCGCGGCCAGGGCCGGGCGCGGCCCTCGTGGAAGCGGACGTAGCCCCAGCCGGCCGTCCGCCACAGCGGGGTCGCCGGGCGGGCCTGGACATCGGCCCAGCACAGCGCCGCTCCCCGGGCCTGGAGCACCTTGCGGACGGCCGGCGTCCACCACGAGTCGTGGCGCGGCTCGACCGCGACCCGGGTGCGGGCGGGGAAGGCGGACAGACAGGCGTCAAGGAGGCCCGCGTCGGCGCGCAGGGTCGGGGGCAGCTGAAGGAGGACCGGGCCGAGGCGGGCGCCGAGGCCGGCCGCGTGGTCCATCAGACGGTGCACCGGTTCCTCGGGGTCGCGCAGTCGCTTGATGTGGGTCAGATAACGGCTCGCCTTGACCGCGACCACGAAGTCCGACGGGACGCGCTCGGCCCAGGACGCGAAGGTCGCCCGGGAGGGCAGCCGGTAGAAGGCGTTGTTGATCTCCACGGTGGCGAACTGCTCCGTGTACTCCTCCAGCCACCTGCGCATGGGCACGTCCGCCGGGTACAGGACCTCACGCCAGTCCTTGTACTGCCAGCCGGACGTGCCGACGTACAGGGTCATACGTCAATGAAAGCACTCACGGAGAACGCCCACAGCGGGCGCTCTAGAGGTACAGCCCCGCCTCCGCCCGGCCTCTCGGCTCCGGCAGGGCCGTCGGGGACGTGCCCCGCCGCAGCGCGTACAGCTCCGCGAGGGTCGCGCCCTCGCGGCCGACGCCCTCCTCGGCGCCCAGCCAGTCCACCGCCTCCCGCCGGGTCAGCGGGCCGACCTCGATGCGGGCGAGGCAGCGGCCGGGGCGGACCACTGCCGGGTGGAGGCGTTCGAGGTCCTCGTTCGTGGTGACGCCGACCAGGACGTTGCGGCCCTGGCCGAGGAGACCGTCGGTCAGGTTCAGCAGCCGGGACAGGGCCTGGCCCGCCGTGTGCTTCGCCTCGCCGCGGATCAGTTCGTCGCAGTCCTCCAGGAGCAGCAGCCGCCAGCGGCCCTTGCCCGCGGAGTCCTCCTCGCCGATCGCGATGTCCATCAGATAGCCGACGTCGGAGAAGAGCCGCTCGGGGTCCAGGACGCAGTCGACCTGGCACCAGTCCCGCCAGGAACGCGCCAGGGTGCGCAGCGCCGAGGTCTTGCCGGTGCCGGGCGGGCCGTGCAGCAGGAGCAGCCGGCCCGCGATGTCCTCGGGGGTCGTCCCCATCAGCCGGTCCATCGCCTCGGCGACGGGCGCCGTGTAGTTGGGGCGCACCTCCTCCCACGTACCGGCGGAGATCTGGCGGGTGGTGCGGTGCGGACCGCGCCGCGGGGAGACGTACCAGAAGCCCATCGTCACGTTCTCCGGCTGGGGTTCGGGCTCGTCGGCCGCGCCGTCCGTCGCCTCGTCGAGCACCTCCGCGGCGAGTTCGGCGGTGGTCGCGGTGACCGTGACGTCGGCGCCGCGGTTCCAGCGGGAGACCAGCAGCGTCCAGCCGTCGCCCTCGGCGAGCGTCGCGCTGCGGTCATCGTCGCGGGCCACGCGCAGCACGCGGGCCTGGGGCGGCAGCAGGGTCGCGCCGGAGCGCACGCGGTCGATGTTCACCGCGTGCGAGTACGGCTGCTCGCCCGTCGCGAAGCGGCCGAGGAACAGCGCGTCGACGACGTCGGACGGGGAGTCGGAGTCGTCGACGTTGAGCCGGATCGGCAGAGCGTCGTGTGGGAGTGCAGACATGCCGCCATGATCCGGCACGAGGGCGGCCTCTGCACCCGGTTTCCGTGGTGCGCGTGGTGTGTCGGAATCGTCCGTATTGCGGGCAGGGGCCCCGGCGCGCGTGTCACCGGGGCCGACGTCGCGGGGGCGACCACGCTCACCGGTGGTGCGATGGCCAGGTGGGAGGAGGCGGGCCGGTACGTCCTCTCGCCTTTCCCGTCGGCAGGGGCGGACACAAGTGTTCCCCGGAGGCGACGGGGCCTCCGGGGAACGGTGGTTCAGATCCGTGCCGCGAGGGTCACGGGACGAGCTTGAGAAGCTTGTTGGGCGAGCCGGTGCCCGGGCTGGTGACCACGTTCGACGTGGCGCCGTTCACCAGTGCCGAGGCGACCTGGGCCGGGGTGGCCGAGGTGTGACCCGCCAGGTAGACCGCCGCGGCGCCCGCGACGTGCGGGGTCGCCATCGACGTACCGGAGAGGGTGGCGGTGGCGGTGTCGCTGGTGTTGTAGCCCGCGACGATCGAGGAGCCGGGGGCGAAGACGTCCAGGGCCGAGCCGTAGTTGGAGTAGCTCGCCCGGGCGTCGGCGCTGGTGGTGGCGCCGACGGTGATCGCCGTGGCGACCCGGGCCGGGGAGTACGAGGAGGCGTTGGCGCTGCTGTTGCCGGCCGCGACCGCGTAGGTCACTCCGTCGGCGATCGAGTTGGCCACCGCGGTGTCCAGCGAGGTGGAGGCGGAGCCGCCGAGGGACATGTTGGCGACCGAGGGGCCCGAGTGGTTCGCGGTCACCCAGTCGATGCCCGCGATCACGCCGGCCGTGGTGCCGGAGCCGCTGTTGTCCAGCACCCGCACCGCCACGATGTTCGCCTTCTTGGCGACGCCGTAGGTGGAGCCCGCGATCGTGGTGGCCACGTGGGTGCCGTGGCCGTTGCCGTCGGAGGCGGTGGTGTCCCCGTCGACGGCGTCGTAGCCGTAGGAGGCGCGTCCGCTGATCTGGGTGTGGGTGATGCGGACGCCGGTGTCGATGACGTACGCGGTGACACCGCCGCCGGCCGTGTCCGGATAGGTGTACGTGCCGGACAGCGGCAGCGCGGCCTGGTCGATGCGGTCCAGGCCCCAGGGGGCGCTCGACTGCGTGGTGTCGGCGAGGCGGACGGTCTGGTTCTGCTCGACGGCGGCCACCGCCGGGTCCGCGGCCAGTCTCCTGGCCTCGGTGGCGGAGAGGGTCGCGGTGTAGCCGTTCAGGGCGGCGGTGAAGGTCTTCTTCACCGTGCCGCCGTACTCCTTGATCAGGTCCTTGCCGGTCGCGGAGGACGCCTTGAAGCCGGTCTGCGACTTCAGGGTGACTATGTAGCTGTCCTTGACGGCGGTGGGGGAGTTCGCCGCGAGGACCCGGCCCTCGGCCGGGGCGGCCTGGGCGGGGAGGGCCGAGAGCCCGCCGACGAGGGCGGCGGCCAGAGCGGTTGCCGCGGTGGCGGTGCGGACCTTGGGCCTGCGCAGATGTGCCATGACGAGGGAGTCCTCCTCCAGGCGGCGTGCGCCCGGGTGGGGCGCACGACTGTGGGGGTGTGCGCACGCTGTCGCGCGCACGGCCTCGAACGGCGCGTTCCGTTCGCGGTTGAGGCAAAGGTTCCGCCATCGGAAGGCAAAGGCAAGGGAGTTGAGAGGTTGTCAACAAATTTGACATGCGCACGTAATGAGTCGGGCGAAAACGAGCCTTGAACGGTCTGGAGCGCTCCCCTCAGGGGCTCGAAAGTCTTGGCATGAACACTTCCGGTCAACACGCGTAGTTGCTACGACGGTTGTGGCAGAGATCCTGCTAAAGGGAGGTTCCATGAGACGTTCCCGACTTGTCGTATTCGTCAGCTCACTCCTCCTCGCCGCCGGCACCGCCCTCACCGGGGCGACCGCCGCGCACGCCGCCCAACTCGCCGCGACCGGCGGCTATGTGGCGCTCGGCGACTCCTACTCCTCCGGCGTCGGCGCGGGCAGCTACCTCGGCTCCAGCGGCGACTGCAAGCGCAGCACCAAGGCCTACCCGTACCTCTGGAACGCCGCCCACGCGCCCGCCTCGTTCACCTTCGCGGCCTGCTCGGGCGCCCGAACGGGTGATGTTCTGGCGAGTCAGCTGGGCGGCCTGAACTCCTCCACCGGCCTGGTCACGATCAGCGTCGGCGGCAACGACGCGGGCTTCGCCGACGTCATGACCACCTGCGTCACCAGCTCCGACAGCACCTGCGTCAACCGGATCAACACGGCCAGGGCGTACGTCGACTCGACCCTCCCCGGCAAGCTCGACACCGTCTACTCGGCGATCCGCTCCAAGGCCCCGAACGCCAAGGTCGTCGTCGTCGGCTACCCCCGCTTCTACAAGCTGGGCACCGTCTGCCTCGGCCTGTCCGAGACCAAGCGCTCCGCCATCAACAACGCGGCCGACCACCTCGACTCGGCGGTCGCCGTGCGCGCCGCCGCCCACGGATTCGTCTTCGGCGACGTCCGTACGACGTTCGGCGGCCACGAGATCTGCTCCGGCGGCTCCTGGCTGCACAGCCTCAACCTGCTCAACATCGGCGAGTCCTACCACCCGACCGCGTCCGGCCAGTCGGGTGGCTATCTGCCGGTCCTGAACAGCGCGGTCTGACCCGTCACTGGGACGGTGAGGACGAGGGGGAGGCCCCGCCCGACGGGGTCTCCGTCTCGCAGGTCACCGAGAACGGCACATAGTTCGACGTCGCCGACACCGGATCACGCACCTCGACACCGATGGAGTTCTGGTACGTCCCGCTCTCCGCGTACGTCGACACGATCACCGAGTCCTGCTTCGACTTCCCGCCACCAGACCCGAACTCCAGCGTCTTCCAGGTCTGCCCGGACAGCTCGCCCCTCTTCGACACCCAGCGGTAGGACACCGTGGCGGGCAGGTTGCCCACGGTGATGGTCGCGGTGAAGGACGGCGCGGAGTCGTCCTGCGGCGGGCAGGAGCCGCTGTAGTCCGTGTGGGCGCCCGTCACCGTGACCGAGACCGTCTGCTTCGGGGTGGTGGGCGACGGGCTGTGCGTCGGGCTCGCGGACGGGCTCGCCGGTCCACTGGACTCCTCCGTCCGCGTCGGCGTCGTCGTCACGCCCTGCGAGGCGCTGTTGGGGGTACCGGTGTCGTCCTTGGAGCCGTCGTCGCGGCTCAGCAGACCGTACGTCAGTCCGGCGACCGCCAGCGCGAGGACGGCCACACCCGCGACGATGGCCAGGCCGGCCCGCCGATTGCGGTCCGGCTCCGGGGGGCCCGGGGTGTCGCCGGCGGTCGTCCAGGGCGGCGTCGGGGACACCGGCCCCTGCCGGAAGGGCTCGGCCGGGGTGGAGACCGTCGGCTGATAGGGCTGCTGATACGGCGGATAGGGCTGGGGCGGAGTCGAACGGACCGTCTGGGCGAGCGGACTGCCGCCCGCCGCCACCACCCGCAGATCCTGCTCGGCCCGGTCCGCCGGGGTCCGCTGGGCCGGGTCCTTGCGCAGCAGGCCCTCGATCACGGGCGCCAGCGGACCGGCCCGGCGGGGCGGCGGCAGCTCCTCGTCGACGATCGCGCGCAGGGTGCTCAGCGGCGTGTCGTGCCGGAACGGGGAGTTGCCCTCGACCGCCGCGTACAGCAGCACGCCCAGCGACCACAGATCCGACTCGGGCCCCGGCGTACGCCCCAGCGCGCGCTCCGGCGCGAGGAACTCGGGGGAGCCGATGACCTCGCCGGTCATGGTGAGCGCCGAGGTGCCCTCGACCGTAGCGATGCCGAAGTCGGTGAGCACCACCCGGCCGTCGTTCGACAACAGCACATTGGCCGGTTTCACGTCCCGGTGCAGCACCCCGGCCTCGTGCGCGGCCCGCAGCGCGGCCAGCACCTCGGCGCCGATGTGCGCGGCCCGCGCCGGCTCCAGCGGACCCTCGGCGTCCAGCAGCTCGGCGAGGGAGATCCCGCGCACGATCTCCATGACGATCCACGGGCGCCCGTCCTCCATGGCCACGTCGTACACCGTGACCACGTTCCGGTTGGCGACCCGGGCCGCGGCCCAGGCCTCCCGCTCCAGCCGGGCGTACATCCGCTCGACGTCCGAGGCCGCCAGCCCGTGCGGGGCGCGCACCTCCTTGACGGCGACCTCGCGGTGCAGCACCTCGTCGCGGGCCCGCCACACCGTGCCCATGCCGCCCTCGCCGAGCGGGGAGAGCAGGCGGTAGCGGCCCGCGATCAGACGTTCACTGCCCGGTCCTTCGGACACCGCGTCCCCCATTCGCACTTCGTATCCGGGCGAAAACCTCCGCAACTCCACAAACGTAGCTCAGCCGAGCACGGATGCGGCCCCCTTGAGCACCAGTCCGGCTCCGAGCGCCACGACCAGCAGCGCGGACCACAGCGGCAGACTGCGGCGGACAAGCGTCAGCACGGGCCGCGAGGTCCACCGCGGGCGCCTGTTCATCAGACGGGTGGCGCCCGAGCCCAGCTTGACGACGGCGAACCCGGCGGCCGTGAGGGTCAGCGCGAGCCCGACGCCGTACGCGACGACGAGCAGCAGCCCGAACCAGGCGTGCCCGAGCGCCGCCGCGCCGACCAGCACGACCACGGCGGAGGGGCTGGGGACCATACCGCCGGCGAAGCCGAGGAGGATCGTGCCGCGGAGGGTGGGAGCGACCGCGTGCGTGTGCGTGCGTCCGCCGTGCGTGTGGGTGTGGCCCCCGTGGGAGTGCTCGTGCTCGTGATTGTGCTCGTGCTCGTGCTCGTGGTCTTCGTGGTCGTGCTCGTGGCCCTGGTGGGAGGGGGAGGCGGTCTTCTGGAGGGTGTGGGTGTGGGCGGTGACGGTGGGGGCGCCGGCCAGGACGAGTTCGCGGCTGGGGGCGTGGGAGTGGTCGTGACCGTGGGAATGGCCGTGCGAGTGGCCGCCGTCGGGACCATGGGTGTGGGTGTGCCCGTCACCGGGGCCGTGGCTGTGGCCGGGCCCGTGGCCCCGGTTGTGCCAGGCCCGGCGCACGAGGGACACGCCCGCGAAGAGCACCAGCGCGCCGCTCGCCAGCCCGAGCCAGGCGATCACCGAGGGCGCCGCGGCCGAACCGGCGCTGACCATGAGGCCGAGGGTCACCACGCCGAGGGTGTGGGTGATGGTGACCGACGCGGCCAGCGGCAGGACGTCCTTCATCCGGGCCTTGCCACCCCGGGCGGCCGCGGTCGCGGCCATGATCGTCTTGCCGTGGCCCGGCGCGACGGCGTGCATCGCGCCGAGGAACACGGCGATCACC
This sequence comes from Streptomyces sp. NPDC002588, assembly GCF_040295925.1. Lineage (NCBI taxonomy): Bacteria > Bacillati > Actinomycetota > Actinomycetes > Kitasatosporales > Streptomycetaceae > Streptomyces > Streptomyces sp. NPDC002588. The sequence goes on along the minus strand of NZ_JBEOWF010000067.1, from coordinate 24,303 downwards.
AGGGCCAGCGCGGCGAAGCCGACGGTGAGGTCCTGCCGGGCGACCAGGTGGTCCAGGGCCCGGGTCCAGCGGTCGGCGCCCCGCGGGAGCACGGACGCGGCGGGGGCGTCGCGGTCCTCCTCGACGAGCGCCGGGCCACCGGGCCGCACCATCAGCGCGGCGGTCGCGGTGTCGGCGGGCGAGGAGAGCAGTTCCTTGGGGTACGTCGTCAGCTCGTCCGAGACCGACTTCTTCGGCACGTCGGACCTGGTGAGGGTCATCCGGTCGCCGCGCGCGGTGATCTCGCGCCAGCCCGGGCCGGTGGTGGCGCCCGCGCTGTGGAAGGTGAGGGAGAGCGCGTCCCCGCCCGTCTCACTGGGCAGGGACGCCGTCAGCCGGCACTCCACGCGCAGGGTGTTCAGTCCGGCCTGACCGGGCCGCAGCGTCGCCTTGGCGCTGCCCGCGGTGAGGGTGACGGCACTGCCGTCGACGGTGACCTTGCTGCCGCTCGCGGCGGTGGCGCAGCGCTCCCGGGCCCAGGCCTTCATGCCGAGCCGCTCGATGTCTGGCTTCGCCTGGGTCGCCGGGATCTCGGCGAGGTCCTCGACGTGGTCCACGCGGAGCTGTCCGGGGGCGGCGACGAGACCGTCGTAGCGGTTGACGGTGAAGTTGCCGAGGGGGTGTGCGCTCGCGCTGGTGGAAGGAACCAGCGCGAGCGCGACGCCGGCCGTGAACACGGCCGCGCAGGAGGCGAACAGACGACGGGTTTTCACTTGTCCGCCTCCAGCGTCTTGAGTGCCGTACGGGCCTCGCGGGCGCCCAGCGGGGAGAAGCCGGGGTTCAGCTTCAGGGCGGCGGAGAGGTGGGTACGGGCGTCCTCGGGGTGATCCGTGGCTTTCTCGATCACTCCGCGGTGGTACAGGAAGGTCGCGTTGTGGTAGCCGGTGGCCGTGGCCTGCCGGGCGTAGGTCAGGGCCTCGGCGTCCTTGCCGTTCACGTGCAGGGCCCAGGCGAGAGCGTCCGCGGTGTGCACGGTGTGCCGGCGGGACCAGTCGTCGCGGGCCGCGCGCAGGGCCGTGGCCTTGTCTCCGTGGTCGGCGGCGGCGAGCGCGGTGTCGAGGTCGGCGTTGACGCCGTTGGCCCGGGCGATCGCCGTCCAGGCGTCGACGAGGGAGTACTGGTTCTGCGCCTTGTCCTTGTCGCCCTTCGCGCCGCGGGCCTCGTACAGCTCGCCGAGCTCGACGAGCGGGCCGGGCAGCGGGTAGCGGGCGACGACGGCCTCCAACCCCTTGACCGCCTCCGCCTGCCGGCCACTCGCGGCCTGGGCGCGGGCCCTGCCCTCCAGGGCCGGGAGGTAGGAGTCGTCGGCGGCGAGGGCGCGGGCGTAGTGATCGAGGGCCTCGTCGTACTGGCCCTGGTTCCAAGCGAGTTGGCCGAGCTGGGAAGCGACGTAGGCGATGTCGCCGGGTGAAGTCGAGGCGGAGAGAGCCTGGTTGAGGACCCGACGGGCGGTGGTGACGTCGCCGCGCAGCTCGTGGACGTACGCGTAGCGGGTGAACACCGGTACGCCCGGGCGTCGTTCGTCCGCGAGGTTCGCGGCCTTCTCGGCGTCGTCGTAGCGGCCGAGTTCGACGAGCGCGTCGATCCGGGAGCACAGGGCGCGTTCGCTGTAGGGGTTCTCCTTCAGGGCGCGGTCGGCGTACTTCAGCGCGTCCGCGAACTGGTGGCGGGCGGCCGCGAGCGCGGCCTGCCCGGCCAGCGCCTCGTCGTTGTCCGCGCGCAGCGACAGGGACTTCTTCAGGGCCTGTTCGGCCTGGGGGTAGCGGGAGGGATCACCCTTGGTGCGGGCCTGCTCGACATAGGCGAGCCCGAGGGTGGCCCAGCTGCCGAAGTCCTTGGGCTGGGCGCGCAGATGCGCCTGGAGGGCCTTGATGGCGGTGTCCAGGTCGCCGCTGGCGAGCAGTCCGGGCGAGACGGCCGCGGCGGTGGCCACCTGCGGCTGCGGGTCGTCCCGGAGCGCGCCGAGCGCGATCGACCCGGCGGTGAGAGCCACGGCCAGCATGGCGGCACAGGCCCCGAGTTCGACGCTCCGCCAGCGGCGTCCGGCGGCGGCGACCCGTCGGACGGCGGCGACCTTGACATCACCCTCGAGGCCCTCCGCGGCCTTCTCCGAGGAGGCCGTCTGCGAGGAGGCCGTCTGCGAGGAGGTCTCCTCCGAGACGGGCTTCTCCGAGGCAGGCGTCTCGACAGCGAGGTCCCCGTCCGGCGCCGCTTCGTCCTGCGAGTCGACCTGAGAGGAAGCCTCGGGAGCGGCCTGAGGGGCGACTGCGTGCTCGCTCTCCGGTTCGCCGTCGTTCGTACGCGGGGACATGCCCTCTCCTAGGTCGCCTGGGGGTGTATCAACCTGCGGGGGTGTGGGGGGTGGCGCGGCCCGCGCCGTGGGGGATGAGTACGCGGGCCGCGCCAGTCTGGGGTTGGGGCGGGCCGGGGAGCGCAGGATTCTCCCCGGCCCGCCGAGGGCTGGTCCTCCGGATCTCGGCGGAGTCCCGGCCCTGGCAGGGTGCCGACCGGGTGCCTAGTGGCGCCGGTAGGACGGGCGGCTCATCCGGCGCCACCACATCAGGCCACCGCCGATGAGGAGGATGCCGGCCGCGCCCGCGCCCGCGGAGGCGGCGATCAGCGGGGTGTTCTCGGACGTCGTGCCGGCCAGGCCGTCACCCAGGGCGCTCTTGGTGTCGGCGCTGCTCTTCGCGGTCTTGCCACGCGAACCCTCGGTGGGCAGGGCGATGTACGGGAAGTACTTCTCGAAGCTCTTGTCGTTCTTGTCGACCGCGTCACCCAGGTCGTTCTTGGAACCGACCAGTTCACCCTCGACGACCTGCAGCGAGGCGTCGATCACGTCGTCGGTGAGACGACGGCCGTTCGGGAAGCCCGCGGTGTCGCCGTCCAGCACGCCCAGGCGCTTCGGGTGCATGGCCGGCTTGATGGAGGTGTTGAGGCGCAGCTCCTCCGAAGGCGTCACGTACGGAGGCTGGTTGAGGTCCTTGACGCCCTTCAGGAACACGTCGACGAGGTCGTTGCGCGGCTCCGTCGGGGCCTTGATCTTGAAGATCGCCTCGATGAGCTTGGGCAGCTCGGGGTTGGTGACGTTCTTCAGGAACTGGCCGTCGTCCTTCGGCTGGGACGCGTTGAACTTGTCCTTGTCCTTCAGCGGGTTGACGACCTCGTTGACCAGCGGGTTGCCCAGGCGCGAGACCTGGGAGTAGTAGCCCTGGGCGTTCTTGCGCGAGGTGGTCGTCCAGATGCCGACGATCGGCTGCTTCTTCGACTCGGCGATCATGTCGTTCGGCACCTGAAGGGCGATGGTGTTGACGTTGTAGCCCTTGAGGGTGTCGTTGCCGACCTCGGAGAGGTCGCCGCCGTACAGCAGGTCGAAGACGCGCAGGTCGGCGAAGAACGGGTCGTCGGCCTGGCCGGCGAACGTCTTCGAGCCGTTGGACAGCTTGTAGATCGCCTCGTCGCGCAGCTTCGAGTACTTCGGCATCGACGCCTTGCCCACGTTGGACGGCGCCACCGGCACGTCGTCCGCGAGCTTGGTGTCGTGCTCGACCTTCCCCTTCTTGAGCTTGATGAGCTCCAGGTCGTAGGACTGCGTGACGTTGAGGTCGGGGTCCGCGAGGTTGTCGACCACACCGGTGTTGTAGAGGAACGACTTCCGGTTCTTGACGTTCGTCTTGAAGGTGTAACGGAAGATCAGGTCTTCCTTGGCGTCACCGTCGTTGTCGATGCGGAGGTCGTACTGGGCGTCCTCGGCGAACTGGTAGAAGTTCGGGCCGCCGCCGGGCTCCTCGAACGGGATGACGTTCGCGATGATGGTGGTCGTGTCCGGGTGGTCCGGGCTGACGAACGCGTAGAGGTCGGTGTCGTCGTACTGCGGGGTCCCCGAGATCAGGGGGGCCTCGCGGTGGCTGGAGGCCTGTGCGGCCCCCGGAGCCAGCACTACGACGCCGGCGGCCGTGAGCGCCCCGGCGGCAAGTGCCCCACTGATGAGAGTCGCGACGCCCTTGCGTCCCGGGCCGCTCTTGGAGATAGCTGTCATGCCGTCCTGCCGTCCGTCCTCTGTGCCAACTTGCCTGACGGACAGTGATACGAAGCGGAGGGCCATTCGGATTGGTCAAAATCAAAAAACTTTTTTTCGCTGTTCGATTGACGTTTCGGGCCCGCTGATCCGTACCCCATCCGGAGGTGTGTCCGTTGCGAATGCCTGGTGTGACGGGGCGGCCCGGGTGTGGCCGCGGAGAGGGGGACCGGATGGAGGCGGACGAGCTGCTCGTGCTCGTCGCGGGGGGCGACCAGCGGGCATTCGAGCAGTTGTACGGACTGGTGTCGGGGCCGGTGTTCGGACTGGTGCGCCGGGTCGTGCGCGACCCCGCCCAGTCGGAGGAGGTCGCGCAGGAGGTCCTTCTGGAGGCATGGCGGTCCGCCGCCCGCTTCGACCCCGGCCGGGGCAGTGCCCTGTCCTGGATCCTCACCCTCGCCCACCGCCGCGCCGTCGACCGGGTGCGCAGCGCCCGCGCGGCCAGCGACCGGGAGCAGCGCGAGGGCCGGCGCTACCACGACCCCGCCTTCGACCAGGTGACGGAGGAGGTGGAGGCGGGCCTGGAGCGCCAGTTGGTGCGCCGCTGTCTGGACCGGCTGACGACGCTCCAGCGGCAGTCCGTCACCCTCGCCTACTACGACGGCTACACGTACCGTGAGGTGGCCGAGCGGCTCTCGCTGCCGCTGGGCACCGTGAAGACCCGGATGCGCGACGGACTCACGCGACTGCGCGACTGTTTGGGAGGTGTCGCGTGAGCGTCCTCGGATCACTGTTCCACCGGGAGGACCTGCACTCGCTGGCCGCCCCCTACGCTCTCGACGCCCTCGAACCCGACGAGCGCCGTCGCTTCGAGAAACATCTCAAGGGCTGCACCCGCTGTGCCGCCGAGGTGCGCGCGCTGGCCGAGGACGCCGTCCGGCTCGCCTGGTCCCAGGCCGCGCCACCGCCGGCCGCGATGCGCGACCGGGTGCTGGCCGCCGTACGCGCCACCCCGCAGGAGCCCGGGCGTGCGCCGGTACGTGAGCACGCGCCTCAACTGCCCCCACACGTCTGGGGCACGCAGCCGCCGCCCGGACGCTCCCGTGCGCCCCGCGCGCGCCGCCCGCTGTTCGCCCCCTTCGCCACGGTCACCGCCGCCGCGGCCCTCGTCGTCGCCTCGCTCTTCGCCGTCCAGGCCAACCGGACGCAGGACAGGCTGGACGCCGAGCGCTCGCAGGCACGTGAGATCGCCCACGTTCTCGCAGCTCCCGACGCCCTGGCGACGAACGGCAGCGACGCGAAGGGCCGCAATATCGGAGTGATCGCTTCCGCATCCGAGGGGGAGGCGATCGTCACCCTCAGCGGATACGGCGAACTGCCCAGCGGACGGGTGCATCAGCTCTGGCTCATGCGCCCCAACGTGCAACCACGCTCCCTCGGGCTCTTCGACGCTGACACGCCCTTGGTCGCGACCGGTCTCGACAAGACATCGACATCACTCGCTGTGACCGTGGAGCCCGACGGGGGATCAGCTCAGCCCACCAGCCAGCCGATTGTCCAACTCACCCTGAAATCGGTTGGATTCGGAGAGTGATCGAAGTGGGTAGGTCAACCCCCTTGTGGGCAAGGTGAATCCTGAGAGCTCGATACACGCGTGCCCGCACGGGGCGATAGGGTTACCCTGCCCGGGCCGGGTGGACTCGTACGGGTGGGGAGTGACATGGAACAGATAACGATGCGCAGCAGGGCGAGGGTCCCTGCGATCACCTGCGGGAGCAGCGCGACCAGTTCGCGGCTCGACCGCCATCTCTCGGTGCTGGGTGGCCCTGCCATACCGCAACGGGAGACGGTCGAGGCGACCTCGCTGATGCGGGAGCTGACCGCGCGTGCGCCCCGCGAGCGCAACTCCAGGACAGCCCGTGTCTCGCTGTTCGCGCCGCTGCGCCGACTGCGCCGCTCGCTGTTCGGCGGACACAAGCACTGAGTCCCGCGCCCAGGACCTGTCCGGCCGATCGCGTCGCAGACGCCCACCCAGTCGCCGCCGCTCTCCTGCGGCCTGATCGGCCGGACAGTTCCTAGGCGGCCACACCGTCCTGGCGCAGCGCTGCGATCTCGTCGTCCGTCATCCCCACGGCACGCAGCAGTGCTTCGGTGTGTTCCCCGAGCGCGGGCACGTCCCCCATCCGCGCCTCCGACCCGCCCGGCAGTGTGATCGGAGGCAGCAGCGCCCGCAGCGGCCCGGCCGGCGTCCCCACCTCCCGCCACCGCTCACGGGCCGCCAGCTGCGGATGCTCGGCCAGCTCACGCAGATCCCTCAGGCGCGCGCAGGCGATGCCCGCGCCCTCGAGGCGGGCCAGCGCCTCATCGGTGGCCAGCTCGCCCAGCGCCGCCGCCACCAGCGCGTCCGTGCTCTTCCGGTTCGTCACCCGCGCCGCGTTCGTCGCGTATGCCGGATCCATCCCCAAATCCGGCCGCCCGACCACCTGTTCGGCGAGCCGGCGCCACTCCCTGTCGTTCTGCACCGACAGCAGCACCCGCCCGCCGTCGGCCGTGGCGTAGGCGTCGTAGGGTGCGATCACGGCGTGCGCCAGACCGGTGCGCGCCGGGGGAGTGCCCCCGTGGATCGTGTGGTGCAGCGGATGCCCCATCCACTCGGCCAGCGCATCCAGCATCGACACCTCCACCGGCCCGCCCCGCCCGGTCGTGCCCCGCCGCACCAGTGCCGCCAGCACTCCCGAGAAGGCGTACATGGCCGCCGCGATGTCCGCCGCAGGGATCCCCGCCTTCACCGGCTGCTCCGGCGTCCCGGTCACCGACACCAGCCCCGCCTCGCACTGCACGAGCATGTCGTACGCCCGTTTGTCCGCGTACGGCCCCTCGGCGCCGTATCCGGAGATGTCCACGGCGACCAGCCGCGGATGCGCCGCGCACAGCGTGGCCGCGTCCAGGCCGAGCCGGGCCGCGGCGCCGTGCGCCAGGTTCTGCACGAACACGTCCGCGTCCGCGATCAGCCGCCGTACGACGTCCAGGCCGCGCGGGTCCTTCAGGTCCAGGGCGATGGACTCCTTGCCCCGGTTGCACCACACGAAGTGTGAGGCGAGCCCGCGGGCGGCGGTGTCGTAGCCGCGCGCGAAGTCGCCGCCGTCGATCCGCTCCACCTTGACGACCCGGGCGCCGAGATCGGCGAGCTGCCGGGTGGCGAAGGGGGCCGCGACGGCCTGTTCGACGGCGACGACGGTGAGGCCCGCCAGAGGCAGGGGGAGTCCATCCATGGGACGGATCATGTCACCGGTCGGTGTGGGCGTACCTCCGCACGGCGAGCGGCAGGAAGACGGCGAGCAGCACCGCGCACCAGGCCAGCGAGCCGGCCACCGGATGCGCCACCGGCCAGGCCGCCCCCTCGGGGACCGGAGCGTTGCCGAACAGGTCCCGCAGAGCCGTCGTCACCGCGCTGAGCGGGTTCCACTCGGCGACCGTGCGCAGCCAGTCCGGCAGGTTGTCGGTCGGGATGTAGGCGTTGGACAGCAGCGGCAGCATGAAGGTCGCGCTGCCCAGCTGGCCGGCCGCCTCCTCGCTGCGGGACAGCAGCCCGAGGAGAATCCCGGTCCAGGTGCACGCGAACCGGAACAGCAGCAGCAGGGCCACCGCGCCGACCGCGGCCGGCGTCGACCCCTCCACCCGCCAGCCGACCGCGAGGCCCACCAGCAGGAAGGGGACCGTCCCCGCCGCCGTGACGAAGAGATCGGCGACGGCCTGCCCGAGGGGCACCGCCGCCCGGCTCACCGGCAGGGTGCGCAGCCGGTCCGTCACACCCCGGTGGACGTCCTGCGCCGCCTGGAACATGCCCGTCATGATCCCGTTGGCCGCGGTCGCCACCAGCAGGCCCGGCACCAGGAAGGAGCGGTACTCGGCACCCGGCATCGCCAGCGCGCTGCCGAAGACGTAGCCGAAGAACAGCAGCATCGTGATCGGCATGGTCTGGGTGAGGATCGGGAGCGCCGGGTTGTTGCGGACCCGCAGCAGCTGCCTGCCCAGCATCGCAGTGCCGTCGAAGGCGAGGGTGCTGCTCATGCCGCGATCTCCTGTTCGGCCGTGAGACGCAGGAACACGTCGTCGAGGGTGGGTGGTTTGAGGCTCGCGTCCAGCAACGGCACGCCCGCCGCGTCGAGTTCGCGCACCAGCCGGGGAAGGGTGAGGGTGGTGTCGCGGGTGACCGCGCCGACGGCGGCCCGGTCGTGGTCGAACGCCGGCTCGGCGCCGGTGAGCCGGTCGAGCACGCCCGCCGCCTTCGGCAGCGCGTCCGGGTCGGCCACGACGACCTCGGCGTAGGAGCCGATGAGGGCCTTGAGGTCGCGGGGCGAACCGGTGTGGGCGACGCGTCCGCGGTCCACCAGGGCGATGTCGTCGGCGAGTCGGTCCGCCTCCTCCAGGTACTGGGTGGTCAGCAGGACCGTCGTGCCGTCCTGCTTCAGCTCCCGCACGGCGTCCCAGATGCCGGTGCGGGAGGCCGGGTCGAGCCCGGTCGTCGGCTCGTCGAGGAAGAGGACGTCCGGGCGGCGGACCAGGCTCGCCGCGAGGTCGAGCCGGCGGCGCGTCCCGCCCGAGTAGCTGGACACGGGCCGGTCGGCGGACTCGGTCAGCCCGAAGCGGGCGAGCAGGTCGTCGGCGCGCCGGGCCGGGCCGCGCACCCGGTGCAGCCGGGCGAAGAGGCGGAGGTTCTGGCGGCCGGTGAGGTCGCCGTCCACCGACGCGTACTGCCCGGTGACGCCGATCGCGCGCCGTACGGCGGCCGCCTCCCGGACCAGGTCGTGGCCCGCGACCCTGGCCGAGCCGGCGTCCGGGCGCAGCAGTGTGGTCAGCAGCCGGACCGCCGTGGTCTTGCCAGCGCCGTTCGGCCCGAGGATCCCGCAGACCGTCCCCTGCGGCACCGCCAGGTCCAGGCCCCGCAGGGCGCGCACCTCGCCGAACCGCTTCTCCAGGCCTTCACTAAGTACAGCGTACGTAGTTGTCATGGGTCGACCATAGCGCACTACGTACGGTGTACGTAACTAGGATGGTGTGCGAGGTGATGACCGATGGCGGGCCGAGCGGCCGTACCCGAAGTGATCTGGGCCCGTCCCGAGCGGACGGGCCGGGGGCCGAAGCCCGCGTTCACGCGCGCCGACGTCGCGGCGGCCGCCGTGCGGATCGCCGACGAGGGCGGCCTCGACGCGGTGTCCATGCGGCATGTGGCCGCCGCGCTGGGCTGCGGGACCATGTCGCTGTACAACTACGTCCCCCGTAAGGAGGACCTGTACGAGCTGATGGTGGACGCGGTCAGCGGCGAGCACGAACTGTGGGAGCCGGACGGGGACTGGCGCGCGGCCATGCTGCGGGTGGGCCGCGAGACGCGGGCGCTGATGAAGCGTCACCCCTGGCTGCCCCGGCTGATGTCACCGGTGTACGGCTTCAGCCCCAACGCGCTGCGGTACCTGGAGCACTGCCTCACCTGCCTGGACCCGCTGGACATGAAGTACGGCATGAAGATCCAGCTGATCGCCATGCTCAACGGGGTCGTGACGACGTACGTCGCCAATGAGCTGGCCACCGCCGAGCGGACCCGCTCCCTGCCCTGGTCGGCGGAGCAGGAGAACGCGGTGCGGATCGCCTATCTGGGCAGCCAGGTGGCGAGCGGGGCGTATCCGCGGATGGCCGCGGCCTTCAGCGAGGATCCGGGGCCGATCGATCTGGAGGCCGTGTTCGAGACGGCGCTCGAAAGGGTGCTGGACGGGTTCGTTCCCAGGTCCTAGAGAAGTGCGAACTGGCCCTCCGGGCCCTCCTCGTGGTGGTCCAGGACGGTTGCCGGGTGGCGGGCCGAGTCCGGGACCGGCAGGATGCCCGCCGCCCGGAGCTCCGAGCCGGTGACCGGATCCGTGACCTCCAACTCCGCCTGCTCTGCACGCACTTCGTCCAGCAGCGCCAACACGGTGATCAGCTCGAGGAGTTCGGAGGTCCACGCCTGCTGCCAGGCCGGCGGGCGGATCGCCGCCAGGGTGCCCGGTTCGGCGCTCTCCGCCGTGCGCGCCGCGAACCAGTGCTCGAGGACCCGGACGCCCGGGGCGCTCTCGAAGTCCCAGGCCTGCGGCGGCACCGGGGAGATGCGGCCCCCGTCGACGTGGAGGGCCTCCTCGTCGCGGTCGTAGTGGACGGTGAGCGGACGCGCCGGGAGCGGGGCGCGCACGTAGGGCCGCCGGCCGCCCGGGAGCTTGGGGCGCTCGCCGCCGCGACGCAGGAGCCGCAGGGCGCGGTGGCCCAGCTCGGCACCCCGGGCCCACAGCTCGCGGTCCCGGGTGAGGGGGACGGTGCCGTCCGGGCGGATCGCGGTCAGGGCCCAGGCCAGGAAGTCCACCGGATCGGGGGAGTGGCCCAGGTGCTCCAGCAGCCCGGGCGCCAGGTTCGGTTCCGCGCCGCCCGGCCGCCGGTACAGCGGGCGGACCCGGCCGGGCCGCACGAGCGGGATCGACGAGGTCGCCAGCGGGGGCGCGTCCGGTGTCTCCACCACGAACACCTGCCGCCCGTCCGCCACCCGCCACAGTTCCGGGCGGGCCGCGTCGATCAGCCGGTGGTCGGGGATGAGCCACTGCTCGTCGAACGGCGCGGCCAGCACCCGCACGGGCTCCGGGCAGGGCCCCGAGGCGCGGACCAGTTTCCCGGTGCCGCCGGACTGCCCGGGCAACTGCCCGACCGCCGAGTGCAGGGTGCGGGCCCGCGTCGGCTCGAAGAGGGTCTCGCGGTCCGGCCCCTCGGCCTTCACCAGGGCGTCCCAGCGGGCTTTCAGGGAGGCCGGGTCGGGTGCCGCCGGCCACCCCCGGCCGAGCCGCGGCGGTGCGACGGACCACGGCATGAGGTCCGCCAGCGGCGGAGCGTCGTCGTGCGTCACGCTGGGCATCGTAGACGGTGCTCAGGTCGCGTCGAGGGTGACCGTGAACGAGAAGCGGTCCCCCCGGTAGAGGATGACGGCCGCGTCGAGCACCTGCCCCGCCGGGTCGTGGATGACACCCGTGTAGTGCAGGATCGGGCTCAGCAGCGGCACGTCGAGCAGCCGGGCGGTCTCCGGGTCCGCGAGCCGGGCCTCGACGGTGTCGGTGATCCGGCCGATGTCCGCGCCCACGACGTCCCGCAGCACCTTGGTCATCGGCCAGCGGACCAGATCCTCCGGGTCGATGCGCGCGGCGATCTCGGGACGGACGTAGTTGCGGGCGTGGTTGGTGGGCTCGCCCGTCTTCTCGTCGCCGCGCAGCCGGTGGTACGTCGCGACCTCGGCCAGGTCCGGGAAGTGTTCGGCGAGTTCGGCGGGCACCGCCGCCATGCCGTGGGCCAGCAGCTTCGTCACCATGCCCGACTGCTGGGCCACGATCGCGTCGACCGATCCCAGCAGCCGCACGGGGGCGCCTCTTCGGGCACCGGGCTCGATGAACGTGCCACGCCGCCGGTGCCGGGTGATCAGCCCCTCGCCCTCCAGCTCCTTCAGTGCCTGCCGCATGGTCAGCACGCTCACCCCGTAGTGCCCGGCCAGCTGTTCCTCGGTGGGCAGGCGCAGCGGGTCCCGGGGCGAGCGGCCGAGTATCGAGGCGCGCAGCGACTGCGACACCTGGTACCAGAGCGGCAGCTTGCGGTTGAGGACGATCGAGTCCGGGGCGAAGGAGGTCACGGGGCCATCCGTACCGGTAGGCAATCTTCAGTGCAAGGGAGCCTCGGGGCGGGGGCTTCTCGGCGCAAGGGAGCCTCGGGGCGGGCGGCCTCTCAGGGCAAGGGGCGGAAATGACGCTCCAGACCCCGCCACACGTCGTCGTAGCGCTGCTGCAGGTGCTCCGCGCCGGCCGCCTGCGGGGTGAGCGTGAGCGGCCACCGCGTCTCGAACATGAACGCCAGCCCGTCGTCGATCCGCTGCGGCCGCAGCTCGGCGGCGCTCGCCCGGTCGAACGTCTCCCGGTCCGGACCGTGCGCCGACATCATGTTGTGCAGCGAGCCGCCACCCGGCACGAAGCCCCCCTTCCCGGCCGTCTTCGCGTCGTAGGCGCCCTCGATCAGGCCCATGTACTCGCTCATCACGTTCCGGTGGAAGTACGGCGGCCGGAAGGTGTCCTCACCGACCAGCCAGCGCGGCGCGAACACCACGAAGTCCACCCCGGCCAGACCGGGGGTGTCGGACGGCGAGGTCAGCACGGTGAAGATCGACGGGTCGGGATGGTCGTACGAGATGGTCCCGATGACGTTGAAACGGCGCAGGTCGTACACGTACGGGACGTGGTTGCCGTGCCAGGCGACCACGTCGAGCGGGGAATGGTCGTAGGCCGCCCGCCAGAGGTTGCCGCAGAACTTGTTCACCACCTCCACCGGGCCCTCGACGTCCTCGTAGGCCGCGACCGGCGCCCGGAAGTCGCGCGGGTTGGCGAGCCCGTTGGCGCCGATCGGGCCGAGGTCGGGCAGCCGGAACGGCGCGCCGTAGTTCTCGCAGACGTAGCCGCGGGCGGCGGCGTCCAGCAGTTCCACCCGGAAACGGACCCCGCGCGGGACCAGCGCCACCTCGCCGGGCTCCGCGTGCAGCAGCCCGAACTCCGTGCGCAGCAGCAGCCCGCCCCGCTCGGGGACGATCAGCAGCTCGCCGTCGGCGTCGCTGAACACGACCCGGTCCATGGAGGCGTTGGCGTGGTACAGGTGCACGGCCACACCGGTGCGCCGGGCGGCGTCGCCGTTGCCGCCGAGGGTCCACAGCCCGGCCAGGAAGTCCGTGCCCTCCGCGGGCTCCGGCAGCGGGTCCCAGCGCAGCCGGTTGGGGTCGGGGACGGTCTCGGTGAAGGGGCCGGTGCGCAGGGAGCCGTTGCCGGCGCGGGTGAACGCCGGGTGGGCCGCCGAGGGGCGGATCCGGTACAGCCACGAGCGGCGGTTGTGGGCGCGCGGCTCGGTGAAGGCCGTACCGCTGAGCTGCTCGGCGTAGAGGCCGAGGGGGGCGCGCTGCGGCGCGTTGCGGCCCTCGGGGAGGGCGCCGGGCACCGCCTCGGAGGCGTGCTCGTTGCCGAAGCCCGAGAGGTACGACAGCCCCTCGGCCGTCTTGCGTGCGTCCCCGCTGCTCATGTCGCTCCCCTGCCTGCCGGGTCCTCGCCCCCGATTCCTATGCATCACCGTAGGATTGCGTTTTCACGGGCGCAAGAGGTCCGCCGGTTCCCCTCGTGCGCCGGTCCTCCTCTCGGAGGACGACCGGATCCGTCCAGAACCAGCCTCCAGGGGGATCCACGGTGTCGGACAGGTGCTCTAACCTCCCGGGCATGTCGTGGAAGCGCGCAATCGTCGCCGCGCTCGCGGTCTGTGTCCTGCTGCTGACCGGAGCCGCAGGCTGCGGCTCCGGCGGTGCGCAGGAGCGGGGGACCGTCGTGTCCCCCTCACCCGTGGGCAAGGTCCTGGACAACACGGACGACGACGGGCGTCACTACCGCGAGGTGGACAAGAAAGGGGCGCCCGTGGTCGGCGTGGAGGTGCAGCCCGACGCCGACGGCAGCTGGGACGTCCGGCTGAAACTGGCCAACTTCCGCCTCTCGCAGTCCGGCGACCCGGCGAAGGCGGTCACGGGCCACGGCACCGCCCGCCTCTACGTGGACGGCCAGCCCGTCGCCGATCTGCGCACCCGGGCCTACCGCATCCCGGCCGGCTACCTCCCGCACGGAACGCACCAGGTCACCGCCCGGCTCTACGCGGACGACGGCACGGTGTGGGCGGTGGAGGGAAAGCCGGTCCAGAGCACGGCCGCGATCACGGTCTCCGAGCCCTCCCCCTCCCCGTGACCACCTCGGAAGCCCGGTCGGATGCGTCAGGTACGTTTCCCGGTACTCGGGGGCGAGGTTCACCAGGCCGCGGCGGAAAGGCATCATGAGGTCCGTGCCCCAAGCGACATCGCTCCGTCGTGCGCCCGTCCAGCGGCGCAGTGCCGAACGGCTGACCAGAATCCTCGACGCCTGCGCCGACCTGCTGGACGAGGTCGGCTACGACGCCCTGAGCACCCGGGCCGTCGCCCAGCGCGCCGGTGTGCCCATCGGCTCCGTCTACCGCTTCTTCGGCAACAAGCGGCAGATGGCCGACGCCCTCGCGCAGCGCAATCTGGAGCGCTACTCCGAGCGGGTCGCCGAGCGGCTGAAGGGGGCCCGGCACGGCGACTGGCGGGCCGCCATGGACGCCGTACTGGACGAGTACCTCGCCATGAAGCGCACCGCGCCCGGCTTCTCCCTCGTCGACTTCGGCAACCAGATCCCGGTCGGCGCCCGCCACGCCGAACCCAACCACCGCGTCGCCGACCGTCTGACCGACCTCCTCTCCGACTATCTCGACCGCGCCCCCGACGAGGATCTGCGCCGCACCTTCCTGATCGCCGTGGAGACCGCCGACACCCTGGTCCAGCTGGCCTTCCGGGTGGATCCGGAGGGGGACGCGAAGGTGATCGGGGAGACCCGGGAGCTGCTGCGGGCCTATCTGGCGAGAGTGCTCGACTGACGGTCGCGCCCGACGGGGGCCGCGGAGGGACGCGGCCGACGGTCACCGCCGACCCCTCGCCGTAGGGCATACCGGTCGGTATGCTCGGCCGGGACGAGGCAACGCCGCCCCCAGGAGGACCCGTGTCCCGCACCGCCCTGCGAATCTGCCCCCTGTGCGAGGCCACCTGCGGGCTGACGCTCACCATCGAGGGGACCAGGGTCACCGGCGCCCGAGGTGACCGTGAGGACGTGTTCAGCAAGGGGTTCATCTGCCCCAAGGGTGCCTCCTTCGGGGCCGTCGACGGCGACCCCGACCGGCTGCGCACCCCCCTCGTCCGCAAGGACGGCGAGTTGCGCGAGGCCACCTGGGCGGAGGCCTTCGACGCGGTGGCCGCCGGGATCCGCCCCGTCGTCGAGCGGCACGGCCCGCACGCGGTCGGAGTCGTCCTCGGCAACCCCAACGTGCACACCATGGCCGGCGCCCTCTACCCGTCCGTGCTGCTCGCCGGGCTCGGCACCCGCAGTCTGTTCACCGCCTCCACGGTCGACCAGATGCCCAAGCACGTCTCCAGCGGACTGCTCTTCGGCGACGCGAACGCCATCCCGGTGCCCGATCTGGACCACACCGACCACCTTCTGGTGATCGGCGCCAACCCCCTGGAATCCAACGGGAGTCTGTGCACCGCCCCCGACTTCCCCGGCAAGCTCAAGGCCCTCAGGGCGCGCGGCGGCACCCTCACCGTCATCGACCCGCGCCGCACCCGCACCGCGAAACTCGCCGACCGGCACATCGAGATCCGGCCCGGCGCCGACGCCCTGCTCCTCGCCGCGATGGCGTACACGCTCTTCGAGGAAGAGCTCGTGGATCTGGGGGAGTTGACCCCCCATGTCGAGGGACTCGACGAACTCCGGGACGCGGTCAGGGACTTCACCCCCGAAGCCGCGGCCCCCGCCTGTGACGTCGACGCCGGGACCATCCGCACCCTCGCCCGCGAACTCGCCGCGGCCCCCACCGCCGCCGTCTACGGCCGCATCGGCAGCTGCACGGTCCCGTTCGGCACCCTGGGCAGCTGGCTCGTCGACATCCTCAACATCCTCACCGGCAACCTGGACCGCCCCGGCGGCGCCCTCTTCCCGCAGTCCCCCACCGACCGGACGCCCCGCCCGGCCGGCCCCGGGCACGGCTTCCGGCTCGCCCGCTGGCACTCCCGCGTGAGCGGCCACCCGGAGGCCAAGGGCGAGCTGCCGCTCTCCGCGCTCGCCGAGGAGATCGACACCGCCACCGAGGAGGGCGAGCCGGTCCGCGCGCTCATCGCGGTGGCCGCCAACCCCGTCCTCTCCGCGCCGGACGGCGACCGGCTCGACAAGGCGCTCGGCTCCCTCGACTTCATGGTCAGCGTCGACCCCTACCTGAACGAGACCTCGCGCCACGCCCACGTCGTCCTGCCGCCGCCCCCGCCCTCCCAGAGCGCACACCACGACTTCGCCTTCAACACCCTCGCCGTGCGGGGGCAGGCCCGCTACTCGCGTCCCGCCGTCCCGCTGGGGCCCGGCAGGATGGCCGAGACCGAGATCCTCGCGCGGCTGATCCTGGCGGCCACCGGCATGCACGGCGCCGACCCGTCCGCCGTCGACGACCTCGTCATCGGCCAGACCCTCGGCAAGGCCGTCAAGGAGCCGCACTCGCCCGTCCACGACCGTGACCCGCAGGACCTGGCCGCCCTGCTCACCGGCGAGAACGGCCCCGAGCGGCGGCTCGACCTGATGCTGCGCCTGGGCCCCTACGGCGACGGCTTCGGCGCCCGGCCGGACGGGCTGAGCCTGGAGAAACTGCTCGCCCACCCGCACGGCATCGACCTCGGCCCCCTGCGCCCCCGCCTGCCGCAGCCGCTGAAGACCAGGAGCGGCCGGATCGAACTGCTGCCGCAGCCGATCGTCGACGATCTGCCCCGGCTCGAGAAGGCCCTGCGCGAGCGGCCGACGGGGCTCGTCCTCGTCGGGCGGCGCCACCTGCGGTCCAACAACAGCTGGATGCACAACGTCCCCGCCCTCACCGGCGGCACCAACCGCTGCACCCTGCACATCCACCCCGAGGACGCCGAACGCCTCGGCGTGCGCGACGGGGCCGCCGTACGCGTCAAGGGAGCCGGGGGAGAGGTGACGGCCCCGGCAGAGGTCACCGACGGCGTCCGCCGGGGTGTGGTGAGCCTTCCGCACGGCTGGGGCCACGACCGGCCGGGCACCCGCCTCAGCCACGCCGCCACGGACCCCGGCGTCAACGTCAACCAGCTCCTCGACGGCAAACTGCTGGACCCGCTGTCGGGCAACGCGGTCCTCAACGGCGTGCCCGTCGAGATCACGGCACTCGCGGCACAGCTGTGACCTGGAATATTGCGCTTATTGCTCGCACGTCAACTACTTGTTAACGCCGATTGAACGGACCTAACGTCAACGCACCGCCGACCCCCAGGTGGGATGTTCAAGGGCGAACGTTAGGTATCCACTCATGTTGACCATCCTCGGCTTCGCCATGATCGCGACCTTCCTGGTCCTGATCATGCTGAAGAAGATGTCGCCGATCGCGGCACTCGTTTTGATCCCGGCGTTGTTCTGCGTCTTCGTCGGAAAGGGCGCCAAGCTCGGTGACTACGTCATCGAAGGCGTCGGTAGCCTCGCCCCCACGGCGGCGATGCTCATGTTCGCGATCGTCTACTTCGGTGTGATGATCGACGTCGGCCTCTTCGACCCGATCGTCCGGGCGATCCTGAAGTTCTGCAAGGCCGACCCGCTGCGCATCGTCGTCGGCACGGCGCTGCTCGCCGCGATCGTCTCGCTCGACGGCGACGGCTCCACCACCTTCATGATCACCGTCTCGGCGATGTACCCGCTGTACAAGCGCCTGAAGATGAGCCTGGTCGTGATGACCGGTGTGGCCGCGATGGCCAACGGCGTGATGAACACGCTGCCCTGGGGCGGCCCCACCGCCCGCGCCGCCACCGCGCTCAAGCTCGACGCCAGCGACATCTTCGTGCCGATGATCCCGGCCCTGGCCGTGGGCCTGGCCTTCGTCATCGCGCTCTCCTACGTCCTCGGCCGCCGTGAGCGGGCGCGGCTCGGCGTGCTCACGCTGGACGAGGTGCTGGTGGAGGAGAAGGAGCCCGAGACCGTTCTGGTCGGCGCGGGCGCCGGATCGGGATCCGGCACGGGCACCTCGAAGGCCACCGGCGGCTCCGGCTCGGCCCTCCCCGAGGAGGAGCCCCAGGACGACGGCTTCCGCGGCCTCGACCCGAACCGCGCCACCCTGCGCCCCAAGCTGTACTGGTTCAACGCGCTGCTCACGGTCGCCCTGCTCACCGCCATGATCATGGAGTGGCTGCCGATCCCGGTGCTGTTCCTGCTCGGCGCCGCGCTCGCGCTCACCGTGAACTTCCCGCACATCCCGGACCAGAAGGCCCGCCTCGCCGCCCACGCCGACAACGTCCTCAACGTCGCCGGCATGGTCTTCGCCGCCGCCGTCTTCACCGGCGTCCTGCAGGGCACCGGCATGGTCGACCACATGGCCAAGTGGATGGTGGACGTCATCCCCGCGGGCATGGGCCCGCACATGGCGCTCGTCACCGGCGTCCTGAGCCTCCCGCTCACCTACTTCATGTCCAACGACGGCTTCTACTTCGGCGTCCTCCCGGTCCTCGCCGAGGCCGGCGCCGCCCACGGCGTCACCCCGCTGGAGATGGCCCGCGCCTCGCTCGTCGGCCAGCCCCTGCACATGTCGAGCCCCCTCGTCCCGGCCGTCTACGTCCTCGTCGGCATGGCCAAGGTCGAGTTCGGCGACCACACCCGCTTCGTGGTCAAGTGGGCCGCCCTCACCTGCCTGGTCATCCTCGGAGCGGGCATTCTGTTCGGCATCATCTGACGCACGGGAGGACTCACGTCATGGGGCCCGGTAGGAACCGCGGCTGGCTGCTCCGCCTCGTCATCGCCTTCGGCTTCGCGCAGGGGGCGGTGTCGATGGCCCGGCCCGCCGTCTCCTACCGGGCCCTCGCGCTGGGCGCCGACGAGCGGGCGATCGGCGTCATCGCGGGCGTGTACGCGCTGCTCCCGCTCTTCGCCGCCGTACCGCTCGGCCGCCGCACCGACCACGGCCGCTGCGCCCCGCTGCTGCCGGCCGGCGTGGTCCTGATAGCCGGCGGCTGCGCGCTCAGCGGCCTCGCCGGCTCCCTGTGGACGATGGCCCTGTGGAGCGGGGTGATGGGCCTCGGCCACCTCTGCTTCGTCATCGGCTCCCAGTCACTGGTCGCCCGCCAGTCCGCGCCGCACGAACAGGACCGCAACTTCGGCCACTTCACCATCGGCGCCTCCCTGGGCCAACTGGTCGGCCCGGTAGCGGCGGGCGCCCTGATCGGCGGCGACGACATGGCCCGCAGCAGCGCGCTCGCCCTGCTCGTCGCCGGCGCGGGCTGCGCGGTCGCGTTCACCTCCCTGTGGCGCATAGAACACCGCGACACGGCGCCCAAGGCCCGTACCGCACAAGGCGACCGCGTCCCCGTCGGCCGCATCCTGCGCACCCGGGGCGTCCCCGCCGGCATCTTCGTCAGCCTCGCCGTGCTGTCCGCGACCGACATCCTCACCGCCTACCTCCCGGTGGTCGGCGAACACCGCGGCATCGCGCCCTCCGTCGTCGGCGTGCTGCTCAGCGTCCGCGCGGCCGCCACCATCGCCTGCCGGCTCGTCCTCACCCCGCTGCTGCGACTGCTCGGCCGGACGCTGCTGCTCGCCGTGACCTGTCTGCTGGCCGCGCTGCTGTGCGCCGGGATCGCGCTGCCGGTGCCGGTGTGGGCACTGGGCGGGATGCTCGCCGTCCTCGGCTTCTGCCTCGGGGTCGGGCAGCCGCTGTCCATGACGACCGTCGTACAGGCCGCACCCGACGGCGCCCGCTCCACGGCACTCGCGCTCCGGCTCACCGGCAACCGTCTCGGCCAGGTCGCCGCCCCCGCCGCGGCCGGACTGGTCGCCGGGGTGGCGGGCGTGGCCGCGCCCTTCGTGATGCTGGGCGCGCTGCTCCTGCTGTCCGCGGGCGTGGCCCTGCGCTCCCCGGCGAAACCGGCCAAGCAGCCGGAAACCGTCGCCGAGTCCCACAGCCCCGGGGCGGCCGTGGGCCGCAGGAACGACAACTGACCCCGCCCGCGCGAGCCGCACGGCCGGCCTCGCGCCCGGACCGCACGGCCGGACTGGGTTCTCGTCGGGCCGCGCGACTGGATTCTCGTCGAGCTGCGTGGCTGGTCTCTTGCTCGGGCTGCGTGGCTGGTCCCCGGCCCGGGTCGCATGGTCGGTTCCTTGTTCGGGTTGCCCCGTTTGGTTCGTTGCTCGGGTTGTACGGGTGGGTCCGTCGCCGGGCCGCGTGGCTCGGCTCGTGCTCCGGCCGCGTGGTTGCCTGTTGCTCGGGTCGTGTGGTTGGCCTGTTGCCCGGGCCGCAGGTCCGGTGCCGTGCCGGGCCGTAACTGGCGGTGTCTTTCTCGGGTCGCACGCCTGGTCCCGCCCCCCGGCCGCCCGGTCCGTCCCGCCGCACGGGCCGCCCGCCCGGCCCCCGCCGGGCCGGATTCGGCGCTGCCTGAACCAGACCGTCCGGTTTCTCGTCTGTCGGACCCCGACGCCCGATCCGGGCGTGTCTCTTCCCCCGGGTGCGCACATTCCGTTAACTTCCGTGACTCACCAGACCAGTGAGCCCCCGGGACACGCCCATGACACGCGCCATCACCCTGCTCGACGTCGGCAAGGTCCACCCAAAGGGTGTCCGCGCCGTCGAACGGCTGTCGCTGGACATCCGTCCCGGCGAGTTCCTGGTCCTGCTCGGCCCCTCCGGCTGCGGCAAGTCCACGGTGCTCAGAATGATCGCCGGCCTGGAACACATCACCGAGGGGGAGCTGTACCTCGACGGCTCCTACGCCAACGACCTGCCGCCCTCCGAGCGGGACATCGCGATGGTCTTCCAGAACTTCGCGCTCTACCCGAACATGACCAGCCGCGACAACATCGGCTTCCCGCTGCGGATCGAGACCCCGGGGGCCGACCCCCGCCCACGGGTGGACGCCACCGCCCGGATGCTCGGCATCGAGGACCTCCTCGACCGCTTCCCCGCCCAGCTCTCCGGCGGCGAACGCCAGCGCGTCGCCATGGGCCGGGCCATCGCCCGCCACCCCTCGGCCTTCCTGATGGACGAGCCGCTGTCCAACCTCGACGCCAAGCTCCGCAACCACCTCCGGGCCGAGATATCCAAGCTGACCCGGGAGCTGGGCGTCACCACGGTCTACGTCACCCACGACCAGGCCGAGGCGATGTCGCTCGGCGACCGGGTCGCCGTCCTGCGCGGCGGGATCCTCCAGCAGCTCGACAGCCCGCGCGCGGTCTACGCCCTGCCCCGCAACGTCTTCGTGGCCGCCTTCATCGGCACCCCGCGCATCAACCTCCTGCGCGGCCTGGTCCGCGCCCCGCTCGACGGTGCGATGACGATCAGTCTCGGCAAGCAGGCACTGCGGCTGCCCGAGCCGCTCTCCCAGGACCACCGGCTGCTGCGGGTGCAGCAGGGCCGCGAGGTGATCGTCGGCCTGCGCTCGGAGGCCGTGCGCATCGCCACCCCCGCCGAGGCCCGCCCCGAGGAGACGCACATCACCGGGCTCGTGGAGCACGTGGAGTTCCAGGGCCACGAGGTGCTGGTCCATTTCAACACCGGCTCGAGCCCTGCCCTCGTCCCCGAACTGGAAGCCCCGCGCCCGCTGGTGCCGCGGTCCCGGCGCCGCCGCGAGGGCCGGGTCCTGGACCGGTTCCGGGGCCGCGGCGGAAGCCTGCGGGCGGGTCCCGTCGTCGTCCTGGACGAGCAGGTCGGGTCCGGTGTCCGGTCCACCGGCCCCGAGGCCCGTGTCCCCGGCGATCTCGTGGTGCGCACCACCCCCGACTTCGACCTCCGGTACGGCATGCAGGTCCCCCTTCTCGTCGACACCGTCCACCTCTTCGTCTTCGACCAGCACGGCGAACGCATCTGCCCGGCGCCTGCGCGCCTGCCCGATCTGGAAGAGTGAGGTGCCGCACCCCTGTCGCGTGAGGAGTCCCCTGGTGCCCAAAAACCATCGGCTCTAGTTTGGGGCGCGGACGACGAGAACCGCCCCGGAAGGAACGCGATGAAGGCACACGACGGCATCTACCTCGACGGCGACTGGCGCCCGGCCCTGGGCCAGGACGTGATCGAGGTCGTCGACCCGGCCGACGAGCAGGTGATCGCCCGGGTCGCGGCGGGCGGTGCCGAGGACGTCGACGCCGCCGTCCGCGCCGCCCGCGCCGCGCTCCCCGGCTGGGCGGCCACCCCGCCCGCCGAGCGCGCCGCCCGCCTCACCGCCCTGCGGGACGTCCTGGCGGCCCGCAAGGACGAGATCGCCGAGACGGTCACCGCCGAGCTCGGCTCCCCGCCGGCCTTCTCCCAGGCGGTCCAGGCCGGCCTGCCGATCGCGGTCGCCGGCTCCTACGCCGAACTCGCCGCGACCCACTCCTTCGAGGAGAGGGTCGGCAACTCGACCGTCCACCAGGAGCCGATCGGCGTGGTCGGGGCCATCACGCCCTGGAACTACCCGCTGCACCAGATCGTCGCCAAGGTCGCCCCGGCCCTGGCCGCCGGCTGCACGGTGGTCCTGAAGCCCGCCGAGGACACTCCGCTCACCGCCCAGCTCTTCGCCGAGGCGGTCCACGAGGCGGGCGTCCCGGCCGGTGTCTTCAACCTGGTCACCGGACTCGGCCCGGTCGCGGGGCAGGCCCTCGCCGAACACCCCGGCGTCGACCTCGTCTCCTTCACCGGCTCCACGGCCGTGGGCCGGCTGATCGCCGCCACAGCCGGCGCCGCGATCAAGAAGGTGGCCCTCGAGCTCGGCGGCAAGTCCGCCAACGTCATCCTGCCGAGCGCCGATCTCGCCAAGGCGGTCAACGTCGGTGTCGCCAACGTGATGTCCAACTCCGGCCAGACGTGCAGCGCCTGGACCCGGATGCTGGTCCACCGCGACCAGTACGACGAGGCCGTCGCGCTCGCCGCCGGCGCCGCCGCCAGGTACGGCGACCGCATCGGCCCGGTCGTGAGCGCCAAGCAGCAGGCCCGGGTGCGGGGTTACATCGAGAAGGGCGTGGCCGAAGGCGCCCGCCTCGTCGCGGGCGGCCCCGAATCCCCACGTGAGCGCGGCTACTTCGTCGCCCCGACGGTCTTCGCCGACGTCACCCCGGACATGACGATCGCCCAGGAGGAGATCTTCGGCCCGGTCCTGTCGATCCTGCGCTACGAGGACGAGGAGGACGCCCTGCGCATCGCCAACGGCACGGTCTACGGCCTGGCCGGCGCGGTCTGGGCCGGCGACGAGACGGAGGCGGTGGCCTTCGCCCGCCGGATGGACACCGGCCAGGTCGACATCAACGGCGGCCGCTTCAACCCCCTTGCCCCGTTCGGCGGTTACAAGCAGTCCGGCGTCGGCCGCGAACTCGGCGCGCACGGCCTCGCCGAGTACCTCCAGACCAAGTCCCTGCAGTTCTGAGGAGGTTGCCGACGTGGTTCGCGCCGCCGTACTTCCCGCCGTCGGGGCTCCGCTGGAGATCACCGACATCGACCTCCCGGACCCCGGTCCCGGCCGGGTCCGCGTCCGTCTCGCCGCCGCCGGCGTCTGTCACTCCGACCTGTCCCTCTCGAACGGAACCATGCGGGTCCCGGTCCCGGCCGTCCTCGGCCACGAGGGCGCGGGCACGGTCGTGTCGGTCGGAGAAGGAGTCACAGGGGTGGCGCCGGGGGACGGTGTCGTCCTCAACTGGGCTCCCTCCTGCGGCAGCTGCCACGCCTGCACGTTGGGCGAGGTCTGGCTGTGCGCCAACGCGCTGACCGGCTCCGCCGACGTGTACGCCCGCACCGCCGACGGCACCGACCTGCACCCCGGTCTCAACGTGGCCGCGTTCGCCGAGGAGACGGTCGTACCCGCGTCCTGTCTCCTGCCGCTGCCCGACGGCGTTCCCCTCGCCGACGCGGCCCTCCTGGGCTGCGCGGTCCTCACCGGCTACGGCGCCGTCCACCACTCCGCGCGCGTCCGCCCCGGCGAGACGGTCGCCGTCTTCGGCGTGGGCGGAGTCGGCCTCGCCACCCTTCAGGCGGCCAGGATCGCCGGCGCCTCGACCATCGTCGCCGTGGACGTCTCCCCGGAGAAGGAGGAGCTCGCCCGCTCGGCGGGCGCCACGCACTACGTCGTGGCCTCCGAGGACACCGCCCGTGAGATCCGCGCCCTCACCGGGAGACAGGGCGTCGACGTGGCCGTGGAGTGCGTGGGCCGCGCGGTCACCATCCGCACCGCCTGGGAGTCCACCCGGCGCGGCGGCCGCACCACGGTCGTCGGCATCGGCGGCAAGGACCAGCAGGTCACCTTCAACGCCCTGGAACTCTTCCACTGGGGCAGGACCCTCTCCGGCTGTGTCTACGGCAACTCGAACCCGGCCCAGGACCTGCCGGTGCTCGCCGACCACATCCGCGCAGGCCGCCTGGACCTCTCCGCCCTGGTGACGGAACGGATCGCCCTGGAAGGCATCCCGGCGGCCTTCGAGAACATGCTGGCGGGCAAGGGCGGAAGGGCACTGGTGGTCTTCTAGGGCGTGTTTCGAAAGTAGCGTCGTCTGCCCGAAGGGCAGGCCTGGCGGCGTCTGGTGCGTGCGATCGCAAGGCGGAGGGTCGCCCCGATA
>NZ_JBEOWF010000066.1:0-53044 GCF_040295925.1 Streptomyces sp. NPDC002588 | reverse complement strand
GCAACTGGGTCGCCTGGTGGTACCACCCGGACAGTGACCCCGGCACGCGAGAGGCCGAAGTGGCGGACCAACTCGCGGAACTGGCCGTGGCCATGCTGCTGCAGACAAGCCTCCGAACCCCCGACATGCCCGGACCGAAAGCCGCCCTCGCATTGCTCCGCCAGGACCTCGACTACCTCGAGCGGACCCTCGACGAGCGAGGCCACGAAGGCTCCTAAGGGTTGTCCCGTAACTACCGGCCGTCCGGGGCGGGAACTACTGGGTCCGGTAGTCAGCAGAAGTCGAGCGGGACGCCCTTATCCACGCAGTACTTCAAGACATCGATCAGCTGGCGGGTGTCATCGACGCGCCGTTGGAGGACGGGATCGTCGGCGACTTGTGGCCGCTCGCCGACGATCGCTTCCAGCCGTGGCAGCATGTCCGCGCACTGAGAGGGTGCAAGGTCGCCGTCGTCGTCTGGATGGTTGAGCAGCGGCGCCAGCGTGGTGGTGATGCTGTTCCACGCGCGCTTCCCACCGAAGCCGACCATCTCGGGAAGAGCGAATCCCTCGATTTGGGCCAGCCACTCCCTGAACAGATTGAACCCGTAGTGCGACCACGAGATGTCCGGGCTGGCCACGTCGTCGTCTGCCGGGCAGAGCATGAGCCCCATCCATCGGCCTCCTTGCCTCGTTGGCACCCATGCTCAACTGGACGGAGGGAGATCAGCAACTGAAATGATCTGTCGCATGGCTGGTGTGATCACGGCGTCTAACCCGTCTTGGATAACGCCGTTCGCCGGGCTGAGCCCGCGCTACTTTCGCAAGTTGGTAACCAAGCTGCGCCGTGAGGGAGCAGATGCCGTCCGACGGGGCAGGCCTTGGAGCCTCTCGCTGGAGGACCGGGTCCTGCTGGTCGCGGCATATTGGCGTACCAACCTGACGTTGCGCCAGCTCGGGCCGCTATTCGGGATCTCGAAGTCCGCGGCCGACCGCATCATCGACCACGTCGGGCCCCTTCTCGCGTTCCAGCCACGCCAACGGTTCCGTCCGGACACTGTCCTCATCGTGGACGGAACCCTGGTGCCCACACGCGACCACACGGTGGCCGAGCAGTCGAAGAACTACCGCTACTCCACCAACCACCAGGTCGTCATTGACGCCGACACCCGACTCGTCGTCGTGATCGGCAGACCTCTACCCGGCAACCGTAACGACTGCAAGGCATGGGAGCTCTCCGGCGCGAAGGCCGCCGTCGGCCGTACAACCGTGATTGCCGACGGCGGCTACCGCGGCACCGGCCTCGTCATCCCACACCGCCGTGAACGCCTTCCAGACCGAACTCCCGGCCTGGAAGGAGGAACACAACACCTCCCACCGCAAGGTTCGTGCTCGCGTGGAGCACACCTTCGCCCACATGAAGGGCTGGAAGATCCTCCGGGACTGCCGCCTCAAGGGCGACGGCGTCCATCACGCCATGCTCGGCATCGCCCACCTCCACAACCTCACCCTTGCTGGATAGACGAGGAGGCCACGCCAGAGCAGCCCGACTCAGCCGTTCGATCATTACGGGACAGGTCTTAGTTGAGCGCGTCGTCTAATGATCTTGCCTGATCGATTCCACATTCGCGCAGGGCTGCGGGACGCCCGTGCTTGACCCATAGTGGTGATAGGCGCCAGGTCCCTAATGACTCCTCTCGGGCCGCCCCACCTATCAGTAATGGTGTGCCCGATACCCAGGTCGGAGCAGTCATGCCAGATCTCGACTACCCAGAGCGTCCCAAGGCCTCTCCGTGCGGTGGCTTCCTGACGAGGAGCCGTGGGGGCGAGAGCGGAAACTTCGAAGTCGTCATACCGTGGCCCGACGGCGGCTTGGCCCACTTCTGGCGAAACAACGACGATCCTGCCTTGCCCTGGCACGGGCCGACCATCTTCGGCAGGGGCCGGTATCAGGGGGCGTCGGTGATCGAGTCCGACTTCCGGTCGTTCGAGGGTCGGCTCGGCAATCTCGAGGTTGTCGCGGTGGCTGAGAACGGTGACGCCGAGCACTGGTGGAGGGAGAACGGCGGAACGTTCAGATGGACTCAGGCCGAGACTGTCGTCACGCAGGCCAAGGGCGTTCCCTCGCTTGCCTATTCCGGTGCCCGCTTCAAGGGGTCGGGGTTCTTTTTCGACCTCGACGCTCACGGTCCGAGTGAGTTCTTCGCCGTGATCCCCTCGAAGGGCGAGGGGTTCAACATGTTCCGCCGACGCAACGAGGAACGCCCCAATCCTTTCGGCTCAGGATCCACGTTGCCGAACGGCTGGGAGCACATCAGTAGCCCTCCCGTCTTTAGCTCCATCTCGAGCGCCGTCCTCCGAGACAGGAACTTCGTCGGCCTGGGGTTGGCGCTGACGACGCTGAAGAACATCACGACCTCCGCCGGTTGGAAGGAGATGCGCGAGAGCGTGGAGTTCGACATCGTCTCCGGGGACATTCTCGTGGCCGGCGGCTCAACCGAAGGAGCGCTGAGCATCCTCGAGTGGTCATACACCCGGAACAGCCCCGGGGCGAGCACCGGGGAGCTGTGGAAGGACGCCACGTCGCTCACACTTCCCACGCCGCTGGGGCATGAGTTGCGTCCGTTCCGAGGACGCCCAGCTATCATCCAGGCCGACTATGGCCTGGATGAGAGCGGCGCGATCAGTGGATTGTTCGGTGACGACGCCGAGTACGGCAACCTAGAGGTCGTAGTTCCCGCGAAGGCGGGGGGTCTGCTGCACTTCTGGCGCGAGAACGGCGACCACGGCGATACCCCCATTCTCGACAGCGGGTGGTCGTTCGGAACCAAATTCGGGGAAGCTCTTTATGACGAGGTTTCGATGATCCAGAGCCGCTTCGGCACCGGTGATGACGGCAACCTCGAAGTCATTGCGCGCCATCATGATCAACGCGGGTTTGACCTCTTTTGGCGAGAGGAATCGGACCGGATTTGGCGGGGACCCGTCACCGTCACCGGTGAGGCGCCCGGGAACGTGCAGCAACCGCTCATCGTCGATGACACACTGCACGCGCTCGCGGGCGCCGGGGTCGATTTCAGCGTTCCCGAGGCGGACCTGAGGGACTGGCTCGCCAATCCGGAGTTCACGCCCTACCCGGCGATCTCTGCTGTCCTTCTGCGAACACTCGCCGGCCGCAGGCTCAAGCAAAATATCCACATCGACGTCGTGGTGTTCAACTACGAGCATTCGCCCGGCGAGCCTTCTCCGCGCACGACCGAAGATGTCGATGTGAACGTACTCGAGGCGTCCATACTCGCGAGCTACAACTCTCGCTACGGAACGTCGGAAACAGAGCTGTCAGCGATCGCTCTGCCCCGCTAAAGGGTGTTGCACAAGGCTCTGAGCTGGGCATGTCCTGTGTATGGCCGGGGTCTTACGTGCTGAGCGTGTGTGGGTGGAGACGTTCACGGGGCTGCGGTTGACGTCGAAGACTCATGGACCAGTCTCCGGCCGGCGTGTGGCGGGGCAATGGCCTGCCCGTGCGGTCGATTGCGGCGGCCCGCAGCAGCTCCAGCAGCTGGCAGCCCAGGTATGTGCCGAACACAGGGAACTTCCACCGGTAGTAGCAGGACCAGTAGCTCACCACCCGGCGCTCAGTCCGCGCGAAGAACCCCGGATTCCGCGCGATGAAGTCCCCGTATGCCAGCCGTTGGGCAGACCGCTTGGAGGGCAGGTCGGAAAGGCCGCGTTGGATGGACTCCAGG
This sequence comes from Streptomyces sp. NPDC002588, assembly GCF_040295925.1. NCBI lineage: Bacteria > Bacillati > Actinomycetota > Actinomycetes > Kitasatosporales > Streptomycetaceae > Streptomyces > Streptomyces sp. NPDC002588. Next base: position 49,320 of record NZ_JBEOWF010000066.1, on the reverse strand, counting down.
ATCTCCAAGACGTACTCGCCGACCAACTGCACCACGAACGGCACCACCCACGGCTCGTCGGAACTGGCGATTTGCTCCAGGTGACGCTGGCGGACCAGCCCGTCGTTGTGCCGTGAGTACAGGCAGTGCAGGATCGCCTGCTGCACCCCCGACAGCGAGCGCACCACGTCGACGGGCAGCTCATCCTGATAGATCCGATACGGAATGGCGACGGCTTCATCGTCCACGTACACCGAGAACGGCGACGGGTGCGACCGGGCCTCCGGCATGACCGCCAAGACCGCGCGAACGTCATTGGCAAGCTGGTGTGGGAACGCCGGAACCAGGTCACCGTCGGTCATCGCTATGGATCGAGGCTGCTGCATGGCGGAAGCATAGGCGGGTCCGCCTGCCCCCGCCGACAGCAGGTTGTCCGCCTCGTTTGCACCCAACCGAGCATTACGGGACAGCCCTTAGGGCGTGTTTCGAAAGTCCCGCCTGCCTGGCGACGCCTGGCACGCACTCCCCCAGAGGGGGGACCCCAGCCGCGTTGTCGGGCTCACCCCGATACATCCAGTATCGGGGCGACCCTCCGCCTTGCGATCGCACGCACCAGACGCCGCCAGGCCTGCCCTTCGGGCAGACGACGCTACTTTCGAAACACGCCCTAGACGTCGTCGGCCTGCCTGCCCGGTGAGAACACACCCGCCCACATGCCGTTGAGCGCGGACCTGCCGTTGCCTGCCAGGGGTGCACGCGTACTCATCGAGCCGGCCCGCCCTCGCTCGCCAGCACACCCTCAAGAACGTTGAGGGCCTCGGCGGTCGCCGGGATCCCCGCGTACAGGAGCGCGTGCAGGCACACCTCCCGCAACTCCACGTCCGACACGCCGTTCGCCAGCGCGCCCCCCATGTGGTGACGCGTTTCGGTGGCGCGACCCAGCGCAACCATCATCGCCACCGTGATGAGGCTCCGATCCCGCCGGGACAGGCCCTCGCGCTGCCAGATGTCACCGAAGCACCAGCGGGTCACGATCTCCTGGAGCTTCTCGGTCAGCGGGGGAGCCGAGTCGACCGCGGCTTCCTGACCCGGGCCGAACATCGCCTGCCGCAGCTCGATGCCGCGTTTGAATTCCTCATCCTTGATCAAGGGACCCTCTCCTATCCATCCTGGCCTCATGACAGGCCCATCGGTCCCGGCGAATGGTGCGCCCCGCAGACTTAGACCGTACGAGCGTTGGCGTGTGGACGGGAGAGGACCGGCTATCCATGGATCGATGATCTCTGGCTGCGAAAGAGGAAATCGGGCACGATGGAGGCATGGAAAAGAAAGATGGCGTCGCCGCCCTGATGAGGGCGCTGCACGTTGTCCGTGGCATCGCGTCAGAGATCACATCAAAGGCGAAAGGCATGCAGGCATGACATTAGGTCTCACCATTCCCGAACGCCTGGCGGCCATCGAGGAAATCAAGGTGCTCAAGGCACGCTACCTCAGATTCGTCGACACAAAAGACTGGGAAGCGTTTCGTCGCCTTGTCACTGACGACATGAAGTTCTATTTCGAGAGTGAGCCGACCCCGCGGGCCACGACCGGAGAACAGTTCGTCAATGAGTTCGTGCGTGCCCGCATGAGTCATTCACTTTCCATCCATCATGGACTCATGCCCGAGATCGAGATCATCGACTCTGATTCCGCAACCGGCATCTGGGCCCTGTATGACTGGGTCGACGACCCGAAGCACAGGCGCGCCTTCGAAGGCTACGGCCATTACGAGGAAAAGTACCGGCGCAACAGCGCAGGTCGCTGGCAGATTTCCGAAATCAGACTCACTCGTCTCCGGGTGGAACTGCGCACTCCCAGCGACCTTGCCAGTGTGAACAGGACGTCGCCTCCACCCGCTGACGAAAGCGACAGCAACCAGTAGTTCGCCAAGCCCGTCGCCACCAGCGGATCAGGGTGGTGGCCGGGGTGAGCCGGGACCACGCGTCGCGTAAGGCTCCGGCTTTCGAGCCGGCGTCCCGCTGATGGACGACCGGAGGTGGATCGGCAGACGTTGCCGAACGCAGCTCTCCTGCGGTGACCGTCAGCGGGACGCGCCGGTTGACAGGATCTGTCCGCCGGTCGGCAGATCCGCAACGAAACGACTACGAGGTCGGCGTGAAAACCGCGGGAAGTGACGAAATGGATTCGGTCTCCGAACCACGGAACTCGTGCCGGATGTCGTCGGTGGCCAGACGTATGTCCGGGAGCCGCTTCAGAAGTTCGGCCACGGCGACATTCATCTCCATTCGGGCGACAGCCTGCCCGGGGCAGGTATGTATGCCGAATCCGAACGTCAGGTGACGAGCCGGCCCACGATCGAGCCGGAACTCGTCGGGCTCGGTGAACCTCTCCGGGTCGCGGTTTGCCGCAGCCCAGCACAGGTACGTCGTCGAGTTCTCGGCGATGTCCACACCCGCGATGTTCACATCCGATGTGACACGCCGGTAGAACCCGAAGACAGGCGGATGCAGACGCAGTGCTTCCTCCACCGCCGCCGGGATGAGGTCGGGATCTGCGATGAGCCTGTCGCGCACCTCCGGCCGTCGAAGCACCTCGTAGAGGAGACTGCTCAAACCCGAGACCGTGGTCTCGTGCCCGGCAAGGAGCAGACTGACCATGGTGTCCGTAATTTCCTGCACATCGAGCGGCCGACCGTTCATCTCGGCGTTCGCAAGCAGGGTCAGAAAGTCCCTGCCCTCCTTGCCCCGGCGCCCGAGCACGGGCGCCGCGACAATCTCGGAGAACTCACCGAGCGCCTTCCTGAGCCGTTCCGGCTCCTTCAGGCTCGCAAGCACGTCGCCGGAAAGACGGCGGATTTCCGCTTTGTGCTCGGGATCGAATCCCAGGATGTGACAGATCGCCTGGAGCGGCACCTGCTCACAGTAGTCCGCAACCAGATCGCACTCACCTTTTGAAGCGAACGAATCGATCAGGCTGACAGTGTCGGCCTCCACCAGTCCTTCGATGCGATCAGGTGTCGTGGCGTCCACTCCGAGGTCGACTATCTTGCGCCACGCGGTGTGCTCCGGCGGATCCCAGTCGATCGCGAGACGGGCTCTTGCCGCCACCGGACGCACCGCCGAGGGCCTCGACGAGAACGTCTTCCAATCCTTTGCGGCGTTCTTGACGTCGACGTACCGAAGCAGGATGTCGAAGGCGCCCAATTCCTCGCTGTGAGCCACCGGGCACTTGCCCCGAGCCGCAGCGAGTCGCTCGTGAGCCTCGGCCGGTGTCGTTCCATAGGTACTGAAATCGATCAGAGCGGACTCTTGCGGGTCGTCGCTCCGAGCGGATGATGACGGCATTGTCAGGCACCCTTCCAGCAAACCTTCTGACGCGCTTCTACAGTCGCGTCGATTATTTGATGCTAGCATCGAAGAATCACCCGCACAACGGCGCTGACCTGGTGTTGGACGGCCCGCACAGCGAAGACATCCAGCCGCTCCCCGCCGGGTCCGGAGTCGCTGTGCGCAGCCCACGGGGCAAAGGGGAAGGCGCTGACCGCCCGGGTGGCGGACAGACGGCAGGTCGCCGGCGCACGTCAGGCCGTCGGCCTCGGAACTTTGAGGAGGGTCTTCTGATGAGCATCGTGATCGCAGGCGCCGCCGGAGCAGCGGGCCGGAGTCTGATCGCCGCCCTGCGGGCGCGCGACGTCGACGTCGTCGCACTGAGCCACAGCGACGCGGGTGAGCAACGCCTGCGTGACACGGAGGCGACCGTGGTCCGCGCCGACCTCGCTCAAGTAGCGCAGCTGCGCGAGCCGTTCGCCGGCGCGGAGGCCGTGCATGTGATTCCCCCGGCGCTGCACCCCCTCGAGGATGTGCTGGTCGAGAATGCCGTGCGGGCTGCCGTGGCCGCCGGTGTGCCGCGCTTCGTCTATCACTCCGTGATGCATCCGCACACGCCTGTGCTGCGCAACCACATCCGCAAGGCGAACGCCGAGGCCGCCGTACGCGACAGCGACCTGCGTTGGACGATCCTGCAACCGTCGATGTTCTCCCAGGTCGCGCTGCTGATGTTCGGCGGCGCCGAAGGCGAGGTAACCCTTCCGTTCAACCCCGAGGCCCGCATCGCGATGCTCGATCTGCGCGACCTCGCCGAGGTCGCGGCACGGGTGCTGACCGAGCCCGGGCACGACTACGCGACCTACGAGCTCTCCGGACCGCTCACGAGCCTGAAGGAGATGGCCGTCGACATCTCGGCAGCCAAGGGCAGGCCACTGCCCACCCGCCAGGTGCCGGTCGCCGCCGGCCCGCTGCCGCCGGTCGCTGCCTCGAACCCCATGGCCGCGGCCGACATGATCTCGACGTTCGCCTACTACGACCAGTACGGCTTTCGCGGGAACCCGCGTGTACTCGAGATGCTGCTCGGCCGGCCTGCCGCCACGTTCGCGGAGGTCGCCAGGCGGGAGCTTGCTGCTGGCTGACCCGGTGCCGCCGAGGTCCTCGCTCGCCCCGTGGCCGTCACCCGCGGAGCACGGACGGCAGCCGGACGAGGCCCAGCGCGGGGTGACGGGGCGCCGACCATCGTCCGTGCCATGGTGCAGGCCGGCGTCCTCACCTCGCCGAGGTCTGCGCACGGTCCGGGCTCGACGCCCTGGTCACCGAAGTGAGCGCCGACGCGCTTCAGGCGGATCCGCGGCGGATCACCGCCTCCCTGGCCCTGGACCGGGCCTGCGATCGGGCAGACCGATCTCGCCGCTCGCCGGCCCTCCGGGTCAGCGCACGCGCGTGTAACGGTTCACGCCGTTCACGGATGTCCTCTCGACCCGGCCTCGGAGCACGAGGACATCCAGGTGTGCCGCCGTCTCGTTCACCGCCAGCATCTGGTTGAAGGCGTTGAGCTCGCCGAAGGGCAACTCCCGGCGCGTCCAGCCCAGTCTGCGTGCCACCGCGTAAGGGTCGAGCACATCATCGCCCAGTGCGGACAGGCTCTTGCGGAGCCGGTCGTCGTGGTGGCTGAGCAGTTCGGCGACCCGGGTGTGGGTGCTGTCGGCGACCGGCCCGTGCGCGGGAAGCAGGCGTGCGTCGGCGTGCCGGGTCATGAGGTGCAGCGAGTTCAGGTAGTCGGCGAGCGGCAGACTGTCGGAGTCGGCCGGTTCCAGGCCGATGGACGGGGTGATGTGCGGCAGGACGTGGTCTCCGGAGAAGAGCAGACCACGCCGCTCGTCCAGGTAGACGACGTGTCCCCTGGTGTGTCCGGGAGTCGGAATCACCTGAAGCTCACGGTCGCCGAACCGGAGCGTCTGCGCGGCGAGCCACCGGTCGGGGAACTCCCACACGCTCAGATCGCGGTCGCCGGGGTCCGCCGCCCGGATGCTGTCGGCCAGTTCACCGGCCCCCGCCCTGCGCAGCGTCTCGAGCGGGGCGGCCAATCCGTCGCCGCGCAGCCGGTGGAGCCTCTCCAGGCCCGGACGTTCGTCCACGCCCAGGTAGACACTCGAGCCCAGTAGCCGACGAAGCTCCACCGCCTGGGTGTAGTGGTCGCGGTGGATGTGTGTGACCAGGATGTGGCTGAGGTCGCCGAGGTCACGGCCGATGACCGCGAGGGCCTCCTCGAGCGCTTTGCGTGCCTCGGGTATCGCCCAGCCGCCGTCGATCATGACGATGCCGCCGTCGTCGGTCCGGTCCTCCAACAGATAGACGTTGACGGCACGCAGGCCGTCGTTCGGAAGCGGCAGCGGAACGCGATGCACCCCCGGCTGGACGGTCTCGATCCCGGCCGCGGCCCAGGTTGCCTCCGCCACTTCGCCGCCCCGTCAGCCGACGCTGAGGGGTTCGACGGCGAAGCGTGCGACGGCCAGCACGTCCTGCTCGTCGGCGGGCCGCGCGATCAGGGCCGGCGTCGCATTGCTGTCCCGCATGTTGTGGATCGCTCGCGCTGCCGTGTAGCCGATGTCCTGGGGTCGGAAGACTTCGCCCCGGAAGTCGGCCGGGAAATTCTTGAACGCGGCATGCTCGAGGTTGGACATGACTTGCCTCTCCGGGGAAACGCGGCTCAGATCAACGGCACTTGCAGGCCGGGCCCCCTCGGCGCGGCCGGGCAACTCGACGACAGCACAGCCCCCATCGCATTTTACGATCTCGTCTACAGTTTGTCACTCACGTCATCATCCGGGAAGGGGTGCCGCCCACCAGGCGCGCCATGACACCCGGTATCAGTCACGGGGCGGCCCGTAACATCGAGGTCATGACGGAACGCTCGGGAAATACCGCGAAAGACGCCAAACCGGAGAGCCCGGGCAAGGGACGGCCCAGGAGCGCGGGACGTCGCTCCCCGAAGCAGGTGGCGACCAACTCCACGCGCCCGACGGCACGGCGGGAACTGGTCGAGACCGAGATCTTCGAGCAGGCGTCCCGGCTCTTCGCGGAGCGAGGCTTCGCCGGTACGAACCTTCAGGACATCGCGGAGGCGATGGGGATCACACGGCCCGCGCTCTACTACTACGTGAAGAGCAAGGACGACCTTCTCGCCAAGCTCGTGGCCCAGATGACCGAAGCCCCCGCCGCGGAGATCGAGGCACTCGCCAAGGACGACTCCCTCGACCCGGCCACGAAGCTGCGCAACATCGCCCGCTTCATCGCATTCCAGCGGGCCAGCCAGCCCAGCCGGTTCCAGTTGCTGCTCCGGTCCGAGGCGGACCTGCCACCGGCTGCCGCCAAAGCGAACAGAGCCGGTCAGCGCGCCGCCCTGACCGGCCTCATGCACGTGGTGGAAGAGGGTGTCGTGAAGGGGCAGTTCCAGCCCGTGGACGCCCGGGTGACCGCGCTCGCCGTGGCGGGAATGTGCAACTGGGTGGCCTGGTGGCATCACCCCGGCGACGCTCACTACACAGACTCAGAAGTCGCTGAACATGTGTCCGACCTGGCGGTGGCCATGGTGATCCGGCCGGAGGACCGGACACCGGAGGTCTCCGGACCGAAGGCCGCGCTGGCCCTGCTCCGGCAGGACCTCGACTACCTGGAGCGAGTCCTCGACGCCTGATGCTCCGGCCGATGTCCGCGGGGGCCGGTCCCGATGCCCGGCGCCGCGGACCGGAGACGGCTCCGAGCACAGTCGCCTGTCGGCCCTTGCGAACGGCGCGGGCGGCCGGGGAACGGCGGAGGACGGTGGCGCCCGCACACTCTGCGCCCCGACACCGGCGCAGACATTCTTGTCGAATTTACAACACAGACGTAACCTGACGGTCCAACGCCCCTGCCCCTGTGGCGCACCCGTGAGGAATCAGTCCGATGTCGACATTCGCCGGAGCACTCTCGGTCATACTCGCACTGACCTTCCTCGGAAGCGGAGTGGCGAAGCTGGTGGGTGTGCCGGCGCTCGAAGAGAGCGCGCGGCTGCTGCACATCTCCCACCGCCTGCACGTGACGGTCGCGCTGCTCGAGATCGCCGCGGTTGCCGGGTTGACGGTCGGGTTGTGGTGGCGGCCGCTGCAGATCGCCGCGGCCGCGGGGCTGACCCTGCTCATGGTGGGCGCGGTCGCCTACCACGTCCGGGCGGACGACTCCGCGAAGAACACTTCGGTCCCGGCAGTACTCGGCCTGCTGACACTCGCGACGGGCGTGGCATCGCTGATGGCATGAGGTCGCCTCCGAGACTGGCCCCACCGGCGGTCTGCGTGCCCGCCTGTGCCGTTTCGCTTCTCAGGGCTTTGTGACCCGCCGAGCTCCGCACTGCCGAACCAGCCGCCGCCCCGGAGGCCGGGCGAGCACACCCTCACGACCGACCGGAGACAGCCCGCCATGTGCCACACCGACATCCCACCGGGTGAGTCGACGCCCGACGTCGTGCGCCGCGACGTGGAGATCAGCCTGCCCACCGGCGAGGTGATGCCCGCGCAGCACGTCGTCACGGCTCCGGGCGCGCCCGCCGTACTGATCATCGCCGACATGCTCGGCCTCAGTCCGTTCTACGAGCACCTCGCCGCCCTGGTCGCCGCTGCGGGCTTCCAGGCACTGCTGCCCGACGTCTTCTTCCGTCAGGGGCCACTGCCGGAGGTGGACGCCAAGGCCGCGATCGCGCGCCGCGCCAAGCTCGACGAGCGGCAGAGCGTCGAGGACATGCGCGCCGCCGTCGGCTGGCTCGGCGAGCACTGCGCGGGCGCGGCGGTGGGCACGATCGGGTTCTGCATGGGCGGAACGTTCGCACTCGACCTGGCGTCGACACAGGACGATCTCGTGACGGTCGCCTACTACGGCTTCCCCGAGCCCCCGGCATGGGTGGTGTCGCCGCCACCGCGGCCGATCGATCTCGTCGGCTCACTGCGCGGGCCCGTGCTCGCGTTCTGGGGCGACCAGGACGACACCGTGGGCCTGGCGAGCGTCGAACGCTACGCCGAGCGGGCCAGGGCCGCCGACGCACACTTCGAGCACACGGTCCTGCCCGGGCTCGGCCACGGCTTCCTCGGGTCGGCCGACCTCGGCGACCCCGCCGACACAGCCGGCGCGACGTGGGCACGGACCATCGCCCATCTGCGTGATCACCTCCGTGTGGAGGGGGCGCTGCCGAGTACGGCCGCCGGCTGAACTCAGATCCGTCCCGGAGGCCGTGGAACCGGACTCACCCTCGTGGAGAAGGCTGCCCCGGCCGGTGCGCGGATCGACGCGGTGGCCGGCGACCAGGACGTCGGCTCCGGGTGCCGGGAGCCGAACGTCCTGGCGGCGAACAACAGGCTCAGAACATGGTGTTGTCGTTCGCCGACGTCTCCGGGATGTCCTGGATGACGTCCCAGTGTTCGACGATCTTGCCCTTCTCGAACCGGAAGATGTCCATCACCGCGGCACCCCGGTCGGTCGAGTCGTAGGTTCTCTTGTAGTGCACCGCCACCAGGTCCTTCTCGCCGAACACCCGCTTGAAGTCGAACTTCAGGTCCGGGGACAGGGTGGTCCGCCACTTCACGTACTGGATGAACGGCCCCGTGCCGTCGGCGGACAGCGGGTTGTGCTGGATGAACTCGTCGCCCACGTACCGCTTGGCGGCCTCCTCGGGCTGCTTCTTGTTGAAGGCCAGATCCAGGAAGGCGACCGCGACGTACTTGTTGTGCTGCACCTGGCTCTCCACCCGGTGCTCGCCCCTACCGGACCGAGAATCGGCCGAGGCGGTACCCGCCACGGTGAGTGTGGCCGCGGCCAGCGCGCCCACAACCACCGAGACGGCGGAACGGCGGGAAATCCGAGAAACAGGGTTCTTCATGGTCATCTGTGCTCCTCTTTCGCTGCGGCGGGCTGGTGAGCGCCCGCAGCCTCGAACCTAGGAGCGCCCGCGCCGAGGCGGGAGAGGAAGGTTTACCCCTGGATCGGCGATCCGTGCCTGGTGGAACGCGGGCTGGTGCGGACGGCCTGCCGCCCGGCGGGCGGCAGGCCGTTGACCGGGAAGCCGGAGTCGTCGGCGGCGGTGGGAGATCTCCTGCGGGCCGTTCTCCGGGCCGGGTCAGGCGGCGGAGCGCTCGTCGGGCAGACGGCGGCGCAGCGCGGTCTGCTGGATGGCGGGCGGGTTGTAGGCCAGGTCGAGCGTCCCGACCTCGGTGCCGGGAGGCACGATGGCGTCGATCTGGTCCAGTATCTCGTCGGTCAGGGTGGTCTCGGCGCCTGCGAGCAGGTCGTCGAGGTGGTCCATGGTGCGCGGTCCGATGATCGCGGAGGTGACGCCGGGGTGGGCGATCGCGAAGGCCATGGCCAGGTGCGTCAGCGGCATCCCCGCCTTCGCGGCGAGGGGGATGAGCTGTTCGACGGCGTCGAGGCGGCGTTCGTTGCTCATGTGCCCGAAGCCGAAGCCGCCGCGATGAGTGGCGGCCTGTTGGCCCTTGCGGTAGCGGCCGGTGAGCAGCCCCCCGCCCAGCGGACTCCAGACCAGCGTGCCCATCCCGTAGCGCCGGCAGACCGGCAGAACCTCGCGTTCGATGCTCCGGTCGAGGATCGAGTACACCGGCTGCTCGGTCCGGAAGCGCTGCAGGCCGCGCCGTTCGGCGGCCCACTGCGCCTCGACGATGTCCGAGGCCGGGAAGGTCGAGGAACCGATGGCCCGGACCTTGCCGGCCCGTACCAGGTCGGTGAGGGCCGAGAGGGTCTCCTCGATGTCGGTGTCCGGCGCGGGCCGGTGGATCTGGAACAGGTCGACGTGGTCGGTCTGCAGCCGGCGCAGGGAGTCCTCCAGCGCGCGGACCAGCCAGCGCCGCGAATTGCCCTGCTGGTTGGGGTCGTCCCCCATCGGGAGGTGCGCCTTGGTGGCCAGGACGACGTTGTCGCGGCGGCCCTTGAGAGCCTTCCCGACGATCTCCTCCGACTCGCCGCGTGAGTAGAAGTCGGCGGTGTCGACGAAGTTGATGCCCGCGTCCAGCGCCTTGTGGATGATGCGTATGGAGTCTTCGTGGTCGGGGTTTCCGATGGCGCCGAACATCATGGCGCCGAGGCAGTAGGGGCTGACCTTGATGCCGGTCCGGCCCAGCGTGCGGTACCGCATGGTTCTCCTTCTGCACGGGCTGCTGGTCACGGGCTCGTCCGACGGCCGCCCTCGACCTCTGAGGTGTCGCGCCGCACCCCTTCTCAGGCAATGACGGCAGCGACAAAATATATACTCAAACGTCAAGAAGCTTCGGGTGCCAGACCCACATCGCCGAGACGAGTGCGGGCGGTGCCCTGCCGGAGCCGATGGCCGGTACGCGCGGGCCGCGGTCGACGGCATCCGTGCCGGGCTGTCGTACCCGGAGCTCGGCTCGGGCCGACCCGGCTCACGCCCCGCTTGCCGCCCGCCGCTCCCGCAGGGTTGCCACCTTCCGGTACAGCGCCACCGCCTCCGCGCCGCGGCCCAGCTGCTGGAGGCAGTGGGCCTCGTCGCCCCGGCCGGCGAGGGTGTCGGGGTGGTCGGCGCCGAGGTCCCGCTCGCGGGCGGCGGCCACCCGCCGGTACTCGGTCAGGGCGTCGGCCCACCGGTCCAGCCAGCCCAGGGCGACGGCGATCTCACGCCGGCTGACCAGGGTGTCCGGGTGGTCGGCGCCGAGGACCCGCTCGCGGATCGCGCACACGTCCCGCGACTCGGCGAGGGCCTCCTCCCAGCGGCCCAGCCGGCCCAGGTTGACGCCGAGACCATGGCGGGCGCGGAGGGTCTCGGGGTCGGTGGGGCCGCTCACGCGGGTGCGGTCGTCGACCAGACCGCGGTAGAGCCGGAGCGCCTCCTCACCGCGGCCGAGGCGGCCCAGGCTGATGCCGGTCTCGTAACGGGCGGCGAGCGTGTCGGGGTGGTCGGGGCCGAGGACGCGGGCGCGGGCCTCGGCGACCTCCCGGTAGGCCTGGAGCGCCTCCTGCCAGCGGCCCGACCGGCCGAGTGCGTAGGCCACTTCGTAGCGGGTGACGAGCGTGTCCGGGTGGTCCGGGCCCAGCACTCGGGCGCGGGCGGCCGCCACCTCCCTCGCCATGCGGCAGGACTCCTCCAGGCGGCCCAGCCGGCTGAGGTTGAAGGCGAGGTTGTGGCGGCAGCGCAGGGTGTCCGGGTGGTCGGGGCCCGCCGTGCGCTCCCGGGCGGCGAGGACGGACGTGTAGACCTGGTGGGCGTCGAAGTGCCGGCCCAGTCTGCCGAGCACGTAGGCCGTCTCCTGGCGGGCGGCAAGGGTGTCCGGGTGGTCGGCGCCCAGCAGCCGGGTGCGGGCGGCGGCCACCTGCTGGTACTCGTGCAGGGCGTCGGCGGCCCGCCCGGTCCGGCTGAGGGCGAAGGCGGCCTCGTAGCGGCTGGCGAGCGTGTCGGGGTGGTCGGCGCCGAGCAGGTGCGCGCGTTCGGCGGCGACCGCCCGGTGCGCCTCCCCGGCCTCGGCCCAGCGGCCCAGCCGTCCGAGGCCGAGTCCGGCGTCGTGCCGGGCGGCGAGCGCGGTGGGCGTCCGGGGAGAGGGGGCTTCGGGCCCGGCCGGCGCGGGGGCCGTGCCGAGGGCCGGGCGAGGGATCCAGTCGCCGGTCAGCGCCGCCCCCGCGTCCGCAGGCGTGACCGGGAGTCCGGCACCGGTCGCCCGGTGCCCGGTGGTCATGCCGCGCGTCCAGTCCGGCAGCCGCGCCGGCTCGGGCTCAGGCGGCCCCGGTCGTGCGGTGACCAGGGTCGGCGCATGCGCCGGGATGGCCCGGCCGACAGTGATCCGGCGCCCCACCTCGCATGCGTCGTACGGTCGTTGCCCCGGCCGTTTGGCGAGCAGGTCGAGGATGATCCGGTCAAGGTAGTCGGGCAGGTCTCCACGGTGGTCGCGGGCGGGCCGGGGCGGGGTGTCGCGGTGGCCGATGAGGATCGCCCAGGGGTCGCCGAGGTCGAACGGCGGTGCCCCGGTGGCCAGTTCGTACAGGACGCAGCCGAGTGAGTACAGGTCGCTGCGCTGGTCGACCTCGTCGCCGCCGATCTGCTCGGGGGACATGTAGTGCGGGGTGCCCATCGCGATGCCGGTGCCGGTCAGCCGGGAGGTGAAGCCGACGTCGTGGCCGAGGCGGGCGATGCCGAAGTCGCAGATCTTCACGGTGCCGTCGTCGAGCCGCACGATGTTCGCCGGTTTCAGGTCGCGGTGCACGACGCCCTGCCGGTGGGTGTAGGCGAGGGCGGCGGCGACCTGGTCGGCGATCTCCACGACGTCGGGGACGGGCAGCGGCCGGCGCTCGTTGTCGTCGAGGAGCTGGCACAGGTTGCGGCCCTCCAGCAACTCCATCACCAGGTACAGCATGCCGTCGGCCTCGCCGAAGTCGTGCACGACGGTGATCCCTCGGTGCTGGAGCCCCGCGGCCACCCGGGCCTCGCGCCGGAACCGCTCGCGCAGTACCTGCGAGACGGACGGATCGCGGTCCGGCCCGCGCGGCTTGAGGCACTTCACGGCGACCATCCGGCCGAGCGACTCGTCGCGTGAGCGCCACACCTCGCCCATGCCGCCGCGTCCGATCAGCTCCAGCAGCCGGTACCGCCCCTGGATCAGCGTGCTCCCCGGCTCCTCGGCTCCCGCGGCCTTTGCCGTCTTCTCCGGCCTTGCCGCCGTCTCCGCCTTGTTCGTCTCGTCCGCCATAGTGAACCGCCGCCCCCGTACTGTCCGGCCCGCCCTCGGCTCGTCCAGTATGGCGGCCTATCGTCCGACTTTGTACGGCGCGGGACGGGCACTTGGGCCCAGTCTCGCCATGGCCCGCAGAATGTGCCTGGGCGGGAGCTGCCAGCGCAGGCGGGCGGGGACGCGGCGCAACAGGGTGCCCGTGGCCCGCAGTTCCCGGGTGACGGTGGCGGGCGCGGGCGCGGGTCGGCCGTACAGCTCGTGGGCGTACGGCGGCAGGGAGGCGTACGCCAGATGCGCCACACGGCGCCACAGCAGGGCGCGCGCCGGGACGAGCAGGGGGTGCGTCGGCGGGCGGAGCAGGAAGTCGTCCACCGCCCGCGCATCGTCTCCGGCGACGAGTTCGGACCGCGTCCTCTCGAAGTAGGCGTCCATCTCCGCCCGGCAGGCCGGTACGGCGTCCGGGTCGAGGCCCACCAGGCGGGCGCTGACCCGGTGTTCGGCGAGGTAGCGGTCGGCGGCCGCGTCGGTGAGGGGGTAACCGGAGCGGCGCAGGACGTGCAGATAGGAGTCGATCTCGGCGCAGTGCACCCACAGGAGCAGCCCGGGCTCGTCGACCGGGTACCGCTCGCCCGTCTCCGGATCGGTGGCCGAGAGCATCCGGTGGATCTTGCGGACGCGCGCCCCGGCCTTCTCGGCGGCCTCGCTCGTGCCGTACGTCGTGGTGCCGACGAAGTTCGCGATGCTCATGAGCCGGCCCCAGGCGTCGCGCCGGAAGTCGGAGTTCTCCATGACACCGCGTACGGCCCGGGGATGGAGGGCCTGGAGGTAGAGCGCCCTGATCCCGGCGACCCACATCATGGGATCGCCGTGCATCTGCCATGTCACGCTCGCGGGGGTGAACAGCCCCGGATCACCCGTCCCACCGGCAGATGTGACCACAGCCGCCAGATGTCTCCAGACCATCACGTCGACCTGCGCTTTCGCCAGCCAGCCTCAGCAGTACGGGGAACAGTCTGCCGAGGTTTCCCGCCACCTCGGTACAGATCCACGGATCTTCCCGGGGTCCCGGCTCCCTCCGCCCGGAACGTCCGGCGCCATCGGACGAGGTCGCCGGACCGACCTGACGCGGCTGCCGGCCCATGACTCGATATTGCCGAAACGGCAACCCAACTTGCGACCGCGGCAGGCCGACGGGCACCGTCGGGATCGACGGCTCCTTCGCTCGATGCGGGCCGACGACCTGTCCACTCAGCACCCGGCACGCTGTGGCCCGGCGTGATCGAGGCCACCGGGGGCCACCTGCCCGTCGTCCTGCCCGCGATGGTCCTCCCCGGGCTCGATCAGCACCACCCACTCGCGCACCGGCATCCCCGCCGGCACTCCCCTCCACGTCGGCTGACCCGAACCACCCACAGGAGAAAGAGAGTCCTTCATGAGCACCGGCAGCGACTCCGCGGTCTTCTGGGAGAACCACTACTCCCGCCTGGACGAACAGTGGGGCACCAAACCCAACGCCGTCCTCGAGGAACTCGTCACCACCCTCGCACGCACCCCCGGTACCGCACTGGACCTGGGGTGCGGACACGGCGGCGACGCCATCTGGCTCGCCACCCGAGGCTGGGACGTCACCGCCGTCGACATCGCGCCCACCGCCCTGCAACGCGTGGCCGCCGGAGCCCGCGCGGGCGGCGTGGCCGAGCGCGTGCACCCCGCCCGCCACGACCTGGCCCACGACTTTCCCGCGGGCCGCTTCGACCTCGTCAACGCCGGCTACTTCCACACCCCCCTCGACATCCCCCGCGAGAAGGTGCTGCGCCGCGCGGCGGCGGCCGTCGCCCCCGGCGGGCTGCTGATCATCGTGGAACACGCGTCCGTCGCCCCCTGGTCCTGGCAGGCCGGCGAAGACGTGCACTTCCCCCGCCCCGAGGAGGTTCTGGCGTCGCTGGAACTTGACGGCTCCTGGACGACAGAGCGCTGTCACGCACCCGAACGCACCGCGACCGGCCCCCAGGGCCGGACGGCCACCGTCACCGACAACGTGCTGGCCCTGCGCCGCGCATCGTGAGAGCAGGCCCCCGGGCGCGCCGCTGCGCCGCAGCGGCCCCCGGGGGCCTGCTCGTTCCGCTCAGGAATCGTGCCGGTGGCGCGGGCGGCCGCGAGGCCCGGTCACGCGACCAGGCGCAGCCAGGCCGCCGCGAGGGCGGCGTGACCGGCCGGTGTCGGGTGCACGCCGTCCGCGGCCCAGTACTCCGGCGCGGTCGTCGCGGCGAGCCCGGCGAACAGGCCGTCGGCGGCGAGCAGACGCGCTCCGTACGAACGGGCGAGCTCGCGCACGACCTGGATCTTCGGGTCCAGTCCGGCCCGCCACTCCCTGCGGACCTCTTCGTCGAGCACCACGTCCCCGACCTCGACACTGCCGCGAATCGGCAGCAGGAACGGCTCGATGAGGATCAGCTCGGTACCGGCCTCGGCGAGCGGCGCGAGCAGACGGTCGTAACCCGCCGCGTACTCCTCCGCGGAGATCACATGGCCGTCCGGGTCGTACGAGTGCCGGCCGACGTCGTTGATGCCGACGAGGATCGACACCAGGTCCGGGCGGGCGTCGAGCACGTCCGTCTGCCACCGGGCCTCGAGGTCCATCACCCTGTCGCCCGCGATCCCGGAGTTCAGCCAGGTCACTGCCCGGTCCGGGTGCCGGAGTCCCCACTCGCCCGCGACGCGCAGCGCATAGCCGGATCCGAGCCGCTGTTCGCTCTCCAGCCGTTGGCAGTCGGTGATCGAATCGCCGGTGAACATCACGGTGCTCCCCGGTCCGAGGGTGATGGTCATGCGCGCTCCCCGCTGTCAGCGGTACCGAACCAGCGGTCCGCGGCCTCCTCGAACTCCGTGTGGTCCGGGTCGCCGTCGGCCGCCCAGGCGACGGTGCCGTCGGGCCGGACCAGCACGGCACCCAGCCCGAGCGGGTTTCCCGCCGGCCCGGCCGCATACCGGATCCGGCTCGCCCAGCCCGTCGCCGGACCGTGCAGGGATCGGCCGGTGCCGAGATCGAGCGCGACGCCTCGCCCGTCCCGCATCAGATCTGCGAGGCGGGTGCCGTCCTCGAGACGGAGGTCCGGGGCGTCGCGGCCGACGAGCGGGTGCTCGCTGCCGAGGTCGTAGCGGTTGTACGTGCCCGACGTCCTCCTGAACACGTAGGTCGTTCCGTCCCGGGTCCCGATGAGGTCGCGCATCACTCCTCGGACCGCCCGGGCATGCGGGTCCGGTCCCATGGCCGCCACCTGGGCCCGTGACCAGTCGAGCACGCTCGCGCCGATCGGACGGCGCTCGCGGGTGTAGGTGTCGAGAAGCCCGTCCGGCGCGTGCCCGTGCACGGTCGCCGCGAGCTTCCAGCCCAGGTTCATGGCGTCGCCGATGCCGAGGTTGAGTCCCTGCCCGCCGAGGGGGGAGTGGATGTGCGCGGCGTCGCCCGCGAGCAGGACGCGTCCCTGCCGGTAGGTCGTCGTCTGCATCGCCCGATCGGTGAAGCTCGAGGCGCGATGAACCTCTTCCAGGGTCACGTCGGTGCCGGACACACGGCGCAGAACCGTCTGGAGATGTTCGCGCGTCAGCGGCTTCGAGCGGTCGAACGCGCCGCCGTCGAAGTCCATCATGCCGATGTACTCTCTCGCGGGCGTCCGGAGGTACATGCCCGTCGGCGTCGCATTGAACCCGGGGCGCAGCTTCTCGGGATCGGCGATGGCGGCGAGCACGGCGTAGCCGGTGAACCGCGGCTCGGTGCCGACGAAGTCGAAGCCCGTGAGCCCGCGCACGGTGCTGCGTCCGCCGTCGCAGCCGACGAGCCAGCGCGCCGGGTACGCGTGCTCGCCGGCCTGCGCGACCACGCCGTCGTCGTCCTGGGTGACGGCCGAGACCGGGACGCCGCGCCGGATCTCCACGCCGAGCCTGACCGCCCGCTCGGCCAGTACCGTCTCGACCGCTGCCAGGTTCGTCATCAGGCCCTCGGGTGCCGGGCTGGGCATCCGGAACGGCAGGGCGGTGACGTCGACGTCGGCCGGATCGAGCATCATGCCGGCGAAGTGGCCCACGCTCCGAGGGGGTGACGGCTCGTCCGTGTCGGAGTGCGTGCCGGGGGCGTCGTCGACGCCCGAGGCCGTCAGCAGCGGGCGCAGCATCCCGCGGCGGTAGAACGCCTCGACCGACGCGGCGGACAGTCCCCGCATCCCGAGCGGGGCCTCCTTCCACCGGGAGCGCGACTCCGGCTCCCGCTCCAGCACCAGGACGGAGCGGCCCGCCAGGCCGAGCTCGCAGGCGAGGAACAGCCCGACCGGTCCCGCGCCCACGATCGCCACGTCGTACACGGGGCTCACCGGCCCTGCCCGTTGATCATGTCGACCAGGCCCTGGGCCGTGTTGCCCTCGGAGTCGATCCCCTGAACCTCGGCGCCTTCGAACATGACGTCCTCGGTGGGGCGGAGGAACATGGCCTCCTCGTACTCGCCGAGCGCGGCCTCGACGTCGTCGGGGTGCGCGGCGAGGGCCTTGCCGAGTTCGGCGCCGTCGAGCATGGCCAGGTTGGCTCCCTCGCCGTTCGGCGCCGCGAGGTGGGCGGCGTCGCCGAGCAGGGTCACCCCCGGCACCCGCTCCCAGCGGAGCCCGGCCGGCAGGGCGTAGTGGGGACGCAGGACAGGCGCGGTGTCGGCGTCGGTGATCAGCGCGGTGAGCTCCGGCGCCCAGCCCTCGAACTCCTGCGCGATCCGCGCGGTGGCCGCGGCGGAATCGGTGAAGTCGATGGCGGCGAACCAGTCCCGATCCCTGGTGAGCTGCACGTAGGTGTGCAGCGTGGCGCCGCTCTCCCGGTGGGCGAAGATCTCCTTGCCCGGCGAAGGCGCGATCATCGACCCGCCGCCGACCGCTTTCGCGGCGGCCGGGTGCCGGGTGTCGGCCTCGAACAGGTAGGTCTCGACGAACGACGCGCCGGCGTACTCGGGGGTGGCGTCGGTGAGCAGCGGCCGGACCCGTGACCACGCGCCGTCCGCACCGACCAGCAGGCTCGTGGCAGCGGTGCACCCGCAGGCGAACGTCACCTCGTGGCCGCCGTTGCCGACCGCACGGACGCCGCTGACCTTGTGGTCCCACCGGACGGTGCCGGCCGGCAGCGAGTCGAGCAGCATCTTTCGCAGGTCGCCGCGCATCGCCTCGGGGCGTCCGCCGCCGTCGTCGGCCTTGTCCATCAGGACGGTCCCGTCCTGGTCGAGGACCCGCATCGTCTGGCGGCCCCCGATGACGATGGCGCGGAACTCGTCCATCAGGCCGGCCGCCTGAAGGGCGAGCTGCCCGTTGTGGTCGTGGATGTCGAGCATTCCGCCCTGCCTGCGCGCGGCCGGGGAGGAATCGGCCTCGTAGACCCTGGACGGGATGCCGTTGACGTGCAGGACACGGGCCAGGACGAGTCCGCCGAGTCCGGCGCCGATGATCGTGACAGGGCTGTTCATGATTGTGGCTCCTATGGATCGGGCCGCCCGGCGAACCCCGGCCGGCCGCCCGCGGATCGGCAGGCACCCGAAGACTGACGGGGGCCGCTCACACGGGGCGCACACGGCGCTGACAGCGGCTCACACGGCAGCCCTCCGGCCATCGCGTTTCGTACCGGCCCTGCTCGGCCGGACCATAACCGGCGTAAGCACGCCAGTTTCCCTCGGTATGATCGGCAGATGGCCGAAACGGGACGGGACAAGCAATTGCGCGCGGACGCCGAGCGGAACCGGCAGCGCATCCTCGACACCGCCCGCCAGGTCTTCGCCGACGAGGGACTCGGTGTGTCGATGCGGCACATCGCCAAGCGGGCCGAGGTGGGGGAACCGACTCTGCGCCGCCGGTTCCCCTCGAAGGCGGAGCTGGTCGCGGCCGTGTTCCAGGACAAGATCGCCGCCTACGCCGACATCTCCGCCGAGGGCCTGGCGGACCCCGACCCCTGGCACGGATTCACCACATACCTCGGGAAGATGGCCTGCATGCAGCTCGGTGACCGCGGCTTCACCGAGGTCCTGACGATGACGTTCCCCAAGGGCATGGGCCTCGAGCCCGACCGCCGCCGCGCCTACGAGAACATCAGCATGCTGATCGCCCGCGCCAAGGCCGCGGGCGCGCTGCGCGAGGACTTCACGCCCGAGGACATCATCATGGTGCTCATCGCGCACGCGGGCATCGTGGCCGGAGCCGGGGACATCGCCGCCAAGCTCTCCCCCAGGCTCCTCGCCTACCTCCTCCAGGCCTTCGCCGCGCCGGGCAACGGATCCCTTCCCTCGCCGCCGACCATGGTCGAGACGTATCGAGCCCTGCTGCGGATGCACGAGGACGACCAGGCCGCCACGCCCTCCTGAGCGCCGAACGCCCGGATGGGCGCCGTTTCGTCCCCTCCCGGTCACGTACATAAGTGACGCACCCGCGCTACTTAATGCTAATGTGAGGTCCACGGCGAGCCCTGGCGCGACCGCACACCGACATGACATGGCGTGCTCGGCTACCGATGAGCGCATCCCCTCGGAGGGTTGGCGACATCGGACCGACGAGCCCCTGTCGCGCTCACCACAACCCACGAGAGCGAATCCACTAACTGGAATATATGCGCCACTTGTCTGGTTGAGGCAGTCGGCTACACGCACAGACAGGAGATGCACGATGGAGATCGGTGCGTTCACGTTCGCCGACATCGCTGTCGGTGAGGGGGTGAGTGCGACCCAGCGCATCCCGGAGCTGTTGGAGGAGATCGCGCTCGCCGACGAGGTCGGGCTGGATGTGTTCGGCCTCGGCGAGCATCACCGACCGGGGTTCGGTGCGCCGGCTCCTGCCGTCGTGCTCGCGGCCGCGGCCGCCCGGACATCACGGATCCGGCTCACGAGCGCCGTGACGGTACTGGGTTCGGACGACCCGGTGCGGGTGTTCGAGCAGTTCACCGCGCTGGACCTGGTGTCCCAGGGGCGGGCCGAGATCATGGTCGGCCGCGGGGCGCTGCCGGACTCGTTCCGCCTGTTCGGCCACGACATGGCCGAATACGACGCCCTGTTCGACGAGAAGCTGCGACTGCTGCTGGAACTGCGCGGAGCCGAGCCGGTGACGTGGTCGGGCCGGTTCAGGCCGCCGCTGGACAACGAGCTGATCCTGCCGCGGCCGGTGCAGGAACGGCTTCCGGTGTGGGTCGGGGTCGGAGGCAGCCCCAACTCCGTCGTACGCGCGGCATCCCTCGACCTGCCGTTGGTTCTTGGCACGGTCGGTGGCACGGCCCAGCACTTCGCGCCCATGGCCGAGCTCTACCGTGAGGCACTGGAGCACTACGGCCGGCCGCCGCAGCCGATGGCCGTCACCCTGCACGGTTTCGTCGCCGACACCTCCCAGAAAGCGGCCGACGTCTACTTCCCGGCCGACGCCGCCCTGTTCAACATGATCGGCGCCGAGCGGGGCATTCCTCCGCTCACGGTGAGCCACATCGCGGCCAAGAACGGCCCCGGAAGCATGTACGCGGTGGGTTCGCCCGGCCAGGTGGTGGAGAAGCTGCTCCATCAGCACGAACTGCTGGGCCATCAGCGTGTCATGCTCCAGCTCGCCGTCGGCCCCGTGGGCCACCGCGACGTGATGCGGGCCATCGAACTGCTGGGCACCGAGGTCGCACCGGCCCTCCGGGCGGAGGTCTCTCGCCGGGACGGCGCCAGGAGCGCCGGTACCGTCCGCGGCCCCGAGACCGCTGAGGCCGTGCGGTGAGCGGGGAGCGAGCCGCCGACGTGCGGTCGATCGGGATCATCGGCGCCGGGAAGGCCGGGGTGGCGATCGCCCGCCGTGCCCTGGCCGCAGGCCACCGGGTCCACATCGCGGCCTCCGGCCCGCCCCGTCGCACCGGGCTGGTCACCCGGGTCCTGCTGCCCACCGCCGTGCCGGTCTCCGCCGAGGAGCTGCCCGCGGTCTCCGACGTCGTCTTCGTGTGCGTGCCGCTGAGGCACTGGCGGACCCTGCCCACCGAGAAGTGGCGGGGGCGGATCGTCGTCGACGTCATGAACTACTGGCCCCCGGTCGACGGGATCCTGCCCGAGTTCGAGACCGCGGCGCGGTCCTCGAGCGAGATCGTCCGTGACGGCTGGCCGTCCTCGGTCCGGCTGGTCAAGACGTTCAACCACATCGGCTACCACGACACGGAGGAACGCGCCCGCCCCGCGGGCGCCCCGGACCGGGTCGCCCTGGGAGTCGCCGGCGACGACCGTGCCGCGGTCGCCACGGTGGCCGCCGTCGTGGACGACCTCGGCTTCGACCCCGTGGACATCGGCCCGCTCTCCGCGGGTGCCGCCCTGCAGCCGGGCCGCGAGCTGTTCGGCGCCCTGCTCGGCCGTACCGAGTTCCGGGCCGCGATCGGGCGAACGCCCGAACACCACGACCGTGATCCACGTCCCGCGGCCCATGTGTCCGCGGCCGAACGACTTCCGAGCCAGGAAAGAGACACGTCGAACATGACATCGCCTCCGGGCGGCATACGGCCGGCCCAAGCGTCCCCGGCGTTCGTGATGCTCGCGCCGAACGAGGGCATGGGTGTGTGCGGAGTGGACGGGGAGTGCTCCTGATGAACGTCTTCGATCACCCGGACGACCGGCTCGTCGTCGATGTGTGGAGCGACGTCATGTGCCCGTTCTGCTACATCGGTGACACCGTGCTCGCGCAGGCCGTGGAGAGGTTTCCGCACGGCTCCGACGTCGAGATCCGCTACCACAGCTTCCAGTTGATGCCGCACCTGCCGCCCGACCACGCCGTCGACCTCAACGAGCTGTTGGAGAAGGAACGCGGATTCCCCAGGACGCAGGCCAAGGCGATGAACGCCCAGGTCGCCGCCCATGGCGCACAGTTCGGGCTGGACTTCCGTCTCGACTCGGCGATCGGGACCAACACCCGTGCCGCCCACCGGCTGATCCACTGGGCCAGGAGCCAGGGCCGTCAGCACGACATGGTTCAGCGGCTGTTCCGCGCCTACTTCACCGATGGACTCGACGTCGGCGACCACGACGTCCTCGCCGGCCTGGCGGCGGAGACCGGCCTCGACCGCGGTGCCGCCCGCGAGGCGCTCGACGGTGACGCGTTCGACGCCGATTTCGAGGCCGACATACGACAGGCCGGAGAAATCGGCATCACCGGCGTCCCCTTCTTCGTCTTCGACGGGCGCTACGCCGTCTCCGGCGCCCAGCCGGTCGAAGCGTTCCTCCAGGCACTCGACACCGCCTGGAAGGACAGATCCGCGAGGACCGCGTGAGCGGAGCGTGCGGCCGAATCGGCCTGCGCTCTGCCTCACCGACACCCCCCGTCCCACGTCGGCCGGCAGACGGCCGGCTCCCGGCCGTCCCGCTGAGGGCGACAACCCCGCACCGGAGCAGTCATGCGCGCACTGCACGTCCCGGCCGCCGGTGAACAGCCCGTCCTCGGCGAACTGCCCACCCCTGCGGTCCCCGACGGCCATGTACTGATCAAGGTCGAGGCCGTCGGCCTCAACGCCCTCGCCAACATACTCGCCGACTTCGTCACCGCCGCGGCGCTCCCCCTGGCCGGCGCGGCCGCCCTGGCCACCGTCGAGCACGTCGACCCCCGGCCCGGACAGGTCGTCCTCGTCAACGGCGCCACCGGCGGTGTCGGCTCCTATGCCGTCCAGTTGCCGGCCGCCCGCGGCGCGAACGTCGTGGCCACCGGCACATCCGCCGACGCCGAGCGGCTCACCGAGCTGGGCGCCACCACCGTCGTCGACTTCACGGCCGGCTCCGTCGCCGACCAGGTCAGGGAGCTCCACCCCGACGGCGCGGACGGCCTGGTCAACCTCGTCGGGAACACCATCGACGACGTACCGTTGGCCGCGGTCCGCAAGAACGGCAAGGTCGGCAGCACCACCGTGAACCCCGACGCCGACGCCCTCGCCGCCGCCGGCCTGACCGGCACCACCGTCTTCGCGGCCCCCGGCGCCGAAACCATCGCCCCGCTCGCCGAGCAGGCGGCGAACGGCACGCTGAGCGTCGAGGTGGGCACCGTCCTGCCGCTCGACCGGGCCGCCGAGGGACTGGCCATCATCGCCGCGGGAAAGGCCGGCGGCAAGATCGTCATCACGATCAACGACCAGGTGTACTGATCACGAGCGTTGTCGACACTCGCCGGTGCTTGATCATGGCGAAGGGCCTCCGGTGTGGACTGCTCTTCCGGCGTCCGCCGGCCGGCTGTGGCTCCCCTGCCGCGACCGTCACCTCTCTTGTGCAGGCCGGGCCGAGTCGCGAAACGACTTGAGCACGTGCCGCACCATCTGCCCGGCGGTATTGGCGCGGAGGAATCCCGAGATACCGCCGTAGGTCAGTTCGAGTACGATTCCCCCCATGTCGAGGGCGCTGATCCTCCCGTCGGGTCCCAGGGCGAGTTTTTCGAGCAGGAGCTTTCCGATTTCTTCCCACTGACTGACGAACAGCTGACGCTGCCGCATTCCCAGATTTCCGTCACGCTGTGCACGGCGGAGGAACTCAATGGCGATGATTCCCCATTTCTGTTCCGCGGCACGGGTGTCGGACCAATGGGCGACGATTTCGATGACGACGTCCGGGTCGGTGACTTCGCGCAGCGCTTCGGAGAGTTCCTGGACGTCGTGCCCCGCGTTTCCCTCGAGGAGTTGCTGGAGGACGTCCTGCTTGGAGGAGAAGTTCGAGTAGAAGGCTCCCTTCGAGAACCCGGCCTCGTCCGCTATGCGTTCGACCGAGGCGCCCTCGTAGCCCTCCCGCGCGACGACGTCCCGTGCTGCGTTCAGGAGCTTCTCCCGCGTGAGCGCCTGGCTCTGCTCTCGCGTCAGCCTCGCCATGATGATGCTCTCCCCACTGAATTCGCTCCCAAACGGTGGAACCGCCCGGCACCGAGCCGCGGACAAGTGTACCGTGCCGAAACTCCTGCCCGGGCTGAGGAAACCACCAAGAGGATTCTTCGCCAGCCCGGTCGCACAGGACGAATCAGTCGGCGATACCGCTTTGGGAGACATTGACGATGGAGCCCTTCGGCACCCAGCTGGTGCCGTTGAACTCGTGCAGCTGGTACTCGTGCACCAGTCGGCCGTCGGATTCTCCGGTCAGGTTCGCTCCGTCGATGAGGAGCGGGTCAGCCACCTTGGACAGGGAGTCCCACGCGGAGAGGAAACCCTTGCTGCTGACGTCTTTGGTCTCCTTGAGCGCCGAGACGACCGCCGCAGCCAGTCCGTAGCCGGTCAGCGCGAACGACTGGTTCGCGTCCGCCTCGGGCGCGTACTCGGCCATGTCCGCGCGGTACTTCACGAGAGCCTTCTCGTTGTGCACGGCGGGGTTCTGCGGGTCCTTGAACCACTGGTAGGAGAGGGCTCCCTTGACGTTGGCGGCGCCGGCGGGCTTGACCGTGCTGGCGAAGTCGGCGTACGGGCTCCCGACGAAGACCTGGGGGTGATAGTCGATCTGGCCCATGTACGACAGCAGCGCGCCCAGGGTCGGCGGGCCGAGGGTGACGACCAGGGTGTCGACCTTGGCGGCCTTGAGTTCCGTCACCTGCGAGGCGACGTCGCCCTGGCCGGGCGGGAGTCTGAGCGCCTTGACCGGCTTGACGCCGGCCTTGGCGAGCCCGGCGAGTTGGCTGTCGGCGAGTTCGTTGTTGAAGCCCATGAAGCCGACGACGGCCTTGGGGGTCTTCTCCTTGATGTAGCGCCCCTGGAGCTCGCCCTCCCAGGAGATGTCCGGCACGAAGGCACGGGAGTCGGGGAACTTCTTGACGTCGCTCAGCACGGTCTCGCCGCCCTGCACGATCTGCGCCACGCCCGCCGAGTTGAGCTGGGGACGTGCCGCGACCGCGATACCGCCGAAGTTGATGACGACCGTCGCGTGGTCCTTCTTGACGAACTCGGTGTTGTTGGACACCAGACGGGCGGGGTCGAAGGCGTCGTCCTTCACCTCGAAGTCGATCTTCCGCCCGTTGATGCCGCCGGCGGCGTTGACCGCTTTGAAGTACGCGGCCGCCCCGTCCGCCGAGACACCCGCGGAGGCCAGGGGGCCGCTGAGCGGGTAGCTGGCCCGGATCACGATGTCACTGTTCTCGGTCTGGGACCCGGCCGAGCGTCCGGAACAGGCGGTCGCTGTGGCCGCGGCCACGGCCACGAGGGCGATCAGCTTCGCTGGGTAGTTCGTCATTGAACTTCCTTTCTGATGTGCAGGTGATCGAGGGCGGAGGGAGAGCTGGTCGGAGAGGGAGAGGTGAACCGGCCGAGGAGGCGCGTGAAGCCGCCGACGAGTCCGGTGGGTGCGAGGATCAGGCAGAGGATGAGCCCGCCGGCGTAGACGAGCTGGGCCCAGTTGCCCGAGGAGTCGCCACTGACCACGTTCTCGGCGGCGGTGGGCAGGTAGACCACGATCGCCGCCCCGACGATCGCGCCCGCCCAGGTCCGGCTGCCGCCGACGACGCCCGCCGCGAGGAGGGTGATGGACAGCGTGATCTGGTAACTGTCCGGCACCGCGATGGCGACGGCGAGGGCGTAGAGCGCGCCGCCGATGCCCGCCACGGCCGAACTGACGGCGAAGGCCGTGAGCTTGACGCGGTTGACGTTCACGCCGTTCGCGGCGGCGAGCAGGGGGCTCGTGCGGACCGCGGCCAGGGCCCGGCCGCTCGTTCCCGTCACCAGGTTGCGCAGCAGGACAAGCGTCAGGGCGAGGACGAGCAGGCAGACGACATACCCGAACTGCGCCGGAGTGAGCCCGGTACCCGGGGGCGGCTGGATCCCCGAGTGCGCCAGCGAGAGACCGAACGTCCCGCCCGTCGTGGACTTCAGACGGATGATCACGAGGGGGAAGACGGCGGCCACGGCGATGGTCAGCAGGCCGAGGTTGGCGCCGCCCATTTTCAGGGCGAGGCCGCCGATCAGCAGACCGAAGACCAGGCACACCGCTCCGGACAGGAGGACGGCGGGCACCCAGGGCCAGCCGCTCTCGGTGACGGTGCCGAGGGTGACGTACCCGCCGAGGCCGAAGACGGCGCCGTGCCCGACGCTGATCTGACCGGAGTGGCCGAGCAGGAGGTTGAGACCGGCGACGGCCATCGCGAGGGTGAGGACCCGGGAGAGGTCGAGCAGGTCGTAGTCGGAGACGAGGAAGGGAACGACCAGACCGATGATCAGGGCGGCGGTCCAGCCGCCGGGGACGGCGTAGCGGCGCAACGTGTTCATACCCGCACCGTCCTGGTCCGGCCGAAGAGTCCGGCCGGCTTGAGCGTCACGACGACGGCGGTGAGCAGGAACGGGGCGACGATGGCGAGGTCGCCGTCGAGGCCGGGCACGTACCGGCCGGCCAACCCGTTCGCGATGCCGACGAGTATGCCGCCGACCACGGCGCCCACCCGGCTCGCGAGACCGCCCAGCGTTCCGGCGGCCAGCGCCAGCAGCAGCGGAAAGGTCATCATCCCCGGTGACAGGGTCAGGACGGGTGCCGCGACGATGGCCGCGAAGGCGCCGACCGCCGCGGCGATCGCCCACCCGATCATGAGCCACAGGCCCTGGTGCTGGCCGAGGACGGTGGCGGAGGACGGGTTCTGTGCCACGGCCCGCAGACGCAGCCCGACGCTGGTGCGGTTGAACAGCACCGCGGTGGCCGTCATGACGGCGAGCAGCATGACCAGCGAGCCCACCTGCTGCACCGTCATGCGCAGCCCGGCGAACTCGATCAGGCCCTTGCCGAAGGGGCTGGGGAAGGTCCGCGGATCGGTCGTCCAGACGATGGCCATCAGCGCGTTGAAGCCAAGGAGCAGGGCAACGCTGAGGGTGAGCAGAGGGAGTTCACCCGCGCCCTCGACGCGCCGGACCAGCGCCCGCTCGATGAGCGCTCCGCCGGCCGCGGACAGGACGACGACCACGGGGACGGCCGCCCAGAAGGGCAGGCCCCCGTCGAGAAGGACCAGGGTGAGATAGGCGGAGAGCGTCGCCATCTCGCCCTGGGCGAAGTTGAGCATGCCGGTGCCCTGGAAGACCACGCTCAGCGCGAGGGCGAGGATGCCGTACACCAGCCCTGAACTCAGCCCGTCCAGCACCTGTTGGAACAGTTCGGTCACTTCTTGACTCCGATCGCTTCCGCGCCGCCGTCCGTCTCACCGAGGTACGCGCGCTTGATCACGTCGCCGTCGCGGAACTCCTCGACCGGGCCGGCGGCTGCGACGCGGCCGCCCGTGAGGACGATCACGCGGTCGGCGATGTCGAGGGACAGCCGTGCGTTCTGCTCCGCGATCAGCAGCGAGGTCGACCACTCGCCCCTGATCCGGGCCAGCACCTCGAAGAGGTGCCGGGTGAGCAGCGGTGCGAGGCCGAGGGACGGCTCGTCGATGAGCAGCAGGCGGGGCCGGGCCATCAGGGCGCGTCCGATCGCGAGCATCTGCTGCTGACCGCCCGAGAGCAGGCCGGCGGCGCGTGTGCGCATCTCGGCCAGCACCGGGAAGGTGTCGTAGACGAGGGCGAAGTCCCTGGCGGCGAGGGCCCGCCGGTCCCGCGGCCGGGCCAGGCTGCCGAGACGGAGGTTCTCCTCCACGGTCAGGTCGACGAACGTGCCGCGGCCCTCGGGCACATGTCCGACGCCTGCGCGTGCCGTCCGTGCGCCGCTCCAGCCGACGATGTCGACCGCGCCGTACTCGATCGCGCCCTCTGTGGACACCAGGCGGGAGATGGCGCGCAGCAGGGTTGTCTTGCCGGCCCCGTTCGGGCCGAGGAGGACGACGATCTCGCCGTCCGACAGGGCCAGGTCGATCCCGTGCAGGACCTCGACTGAGCCGTAGCGTGCGACGAGCCGCCGGGTCTCCAGCAATGCGATGCTCACCTTTCCACCTCCGACCAGTCGTCGCCCAGGTAGGCGGCGACAACCCGTTCGTCGGCCGCCACCTCGGCCGGGGATCCGGCGACGAGGAGCCGGCCCGAGTCGAGGACGAC
The DNA here is from genome assembly GCF_040295925.1 of Streptomyces sp. NPDC002588. NCBI lineage: Bacteria > Bacillati > Actinomycetota > Actinomycetes > Kitasatosporales > Streptomycetaceae > Streptomyces > Streptomyces sp. NPDC002588. The sequence continues at coordinate 21,332 of NZ_JBEOWF010000066.1, read as the reverse complement.
CACATGACGCGATACGCGCATCACCAGGCCGACGTCGTGTTCGACGAGGACGCAGGTCATCCCCGTGTCCGCGGCGAAGGCCTCGACGTCGCCGAGGAGGTCGGAGGCCTCGTCCGCGCCGAGACCGGCCGCGGGTTCGTCGAGCAGCAGCAGGCGCGGCTCCGCGATCAGGGCCCGAGCCACCTCGACGCGGCGCCGGTCGCCGTGCGGGAGGCTGTCCACGCGCCGGTCCTGGGACCGGTCGAGACCGAGGTGCCCGAGCAGTGAGGACGCCCGCTCGCGCATCGCCCGCTCGGCGCGTACGACCGGGGGCAGCCGCAGGAACGATCCCAGCAGGCCGTGCTTCATCCGGGAGTGGGCGCCGAGCAGGACGTTGTCGAGCGCGCTGAGCTCGGGGACCAGCAGCGGCGTCTGGAACGTGCGCGCGATGCCGAGGGCCGCGCGTCGGTCGGCGTGCAGCCGGCTCAGGTCACGCCCTTCCAGTTCGACCCGGCCGGCGTGTCGGGCGACCCCGCTGATGCAGTTGAACAGCGTCGTCTTCCCGGCCCCGTTGGGGCCGATCACCGCCGAGACACCGCCCGCCGGTATCGAGAAGGAGACGTCCTGCAGTGCTGTGACGCCCTGGAAGCTCACTCCGAGTGAGTCGACACGCAGTGCTGTGTCGTGTGTCGGATCGGCCATCGATGAGGCACCGTCCTGTTCTGCGTGAAGTGATGCGTGGGTGGTGCGTGGGCAAGGGAGTGCCGTGCTAGTCGCGGGCCGCCCGGTACGGGGCCGGCCAGATGCCGTGGCGGCCGGGCGCGAGGATGCCTTCGGGGTCGACGGCGTCCTTGATCTTCTCCACGAACCGCTGGTAGGCGTGGCCGTTGAAGGAGTACTGGCCGGCGGCCGGGTCCATGCACTCCAGGTGGGGACGGGACTCGCCGTAGCCGAGCGCGCCGGCCGCGGCGACCAGGCGTTTGGCGAGATCGAAGGCGCCTCGCGCGTCGGACGGGTCCGTGCGGTCGTACCGGATGCCGATGATCACCACGCACGAGCGCTCCCCGGTGACCACGACGGTGGCGCCGAAGTTCACGCCCGCGTCGAGCACCAGCGAACGGGCCGTCTCGACCATGCTGCGCACCTGGAGGCCCTGGAGGGGCACAACGGGTGCGACATCGATGTGGGCCACATGGTCCGGGGTGCTCTCGATCGCCTTGAGGGTCGGGATGCCGATCATGATCTGGTCGGCGGACATGACGATCTCGTCGTACTCGTCCGGCGCGTAGAGGCGCCGGGCCTCGACCCGGCCGCTCGGGATCTTCGCCCAGGCCTCCTTGACGCGCCTGACCTTGGTCCGCACGATCTCCGGGTCGCCCCACACGGCCGCGCGCGCGGCCCACGCACCGACCTCGGTGCGCTCGCCGATCTCCCTGATCTCGGCCCCGGTGAGCTGATGGGAGGCGGTGACGGGGAGGTCCCGCAGCATGTGGGAGGCACGCAGTGTGGAGAAGAGCGCGGGGGCTCCCTCCAGGTGTCCGGCGAGCCGTAGTTCCCGGATGGTGTCCACCGCGGCTTCGAGGTCCTCGTCCTCGCCGATCGAGAGCACGAGCGGGGCGTAGGCCTCCGGCAGACGCTTGAGCCAGACGCCCATCCTGGTGACGATGCCGAGATTGGACTGCACGAACAGCCGGTCCAGCGACGGTCCCAGGCTCCGCTTGTACACATGCCAGGCCCTGCCGTCAGGGAGCGCTCCGGCCCCGGTGCGCAGGAGGTCGCCGTCCGGGAGGACGACCTCCAGCCCGGTGGGGAGCATGTAGTCGGCGCCGTAGTGCTGGTAGGTGTGGCCGGCGTCCATCGAGTTGCCGATGATCGATCCCCAGCCCAGGTCGGGGCAGGGGGTGAGCAGCCGGTGGCCGGCCGCCCGGACGGCCTCGTACAGGTCGAACCAGGTCACGCCGGGCTCGACCACCGCGTAGGCCAGCTCCTCGTTGATCTCCAGGACGCGGTTCATCCTCTGGAACCCGATCTGGATCGAACCGCGGACACGGGGTGAGGCGCCTCCGTGTCCGAGGTTGCGGCCCTGGCTGTGCGGCCACACGGGGATCCGGTACCGGCCCGCGAGGCGGACGATCTCCCGCACCTGCTCCGTAGAGGTGGGCTGCACGACCGCCGCGGCGGCGTACGTCTCGTCGCCGGGGATCCAGTAGGCGTCCTTGAACTCGTCGACCTTGGCGCGCTCGATGTGGAGGGAGCCGTCGCCGACGACCGCCGTGAGCTCGCGGACCAACTCGGCCGGGAGGGTGGGCAGATGCGGGGTCGGGTCGGTCATCGTCATCTCTTCTCGGGGAGCGACTGATCATGAGCGTCGCCTCACGGCAGTTCAGATACCGCTTGGTCTTCGAATTCCGGACCGTATTCCTAGCCCTTACCCCTGTCAACGCCCCGGACAAGAGATCTTTGAACTCCTATAGAGGCAGCATTTTCCGCTGCCGGGCGGCCAGAAAGTTGCTCTCGTCCGACGTATTGACACCGCGCCGAGAGCACTCAAATACTCAGTGGAATTCGAAGTCTAACCCGAATCCGGATTGGATCGGCCTGTGATGTCTGCGTTGGAACTCAATGGCGAGAACCTGTACCGGGACCCCTATCCCGTCTACGCCCGCTTGCGCGAGGAAGCTCCCGTGGCCTTCTTCGAAGGAACCCACGAATACCTCGTCACCCGCTTCGAGGACTGCCGCGCGGTGGGCGCGAACGACCGCGCGTTCGGCCCTTCCGGCAGCCCGGACCGGCCGGAGGCTCGGGTCATGGGCATGCCAAACGTGCTCTCCATGACCGGCGAGGACCATCGTCTGCTCCGCCTGGGCATCGACGAGAACCTCACCCTGGAACAGGTACGAGGCTACGTCGAGGCACTGACCCGCCCGGTCGTCGATCGCTGTCTGGCCGAGCTGGCACCGCGCGGGTCGGCGAACCTCACCGCCGACCTCTTCGAGCCGATCTCGGTGCGCTGCATCGGCGACGTCATCGGCCTGACGGACACCGCGAACGAGACGCTGGTCGAGTGGTTCCACGCGATGAGCGCCGGCCTGCAGAACGTCGGCGACGACCCGGCCGTGTGGGAGCGGCTCGACCGGGCGCTGGCCGAGATCGACGCACAACTCGGCGCGCTCTACGAGCGGGTGGTCGCGAAACCCGACCACACCCTGATGAGCCATGTGGTGCGCGGTGGCCTGCCGGACGGTGAGGTCCGCGGCTTCGACGAGGTCCTGCCCACCATGAAGGTGATCATCCTGGGCGGTCTGCAGGAACCCGGCCACGCCGCCGCGAACGCCTGCGCGGGACTGCTGCTCAACCCCGACCAGGCACGGGTCGTCGCGGACGCCCCGAAGGAACACGCGCTGCGCGCCTTCGACGAGGGTCTGCGCTGGATCGCCCCCATCGGAGTCACACCGCGCGTCACCGCCGAGGACGTCGTCGTGGCCGGCACCGACATCCCGGCCGGCTCGTCGGTCGCCATCGTCATGGCGTCGGCCAACCGGGATCCGAACCGCTTCGAGAATCCGGACCGGTTCGACATGTCCCGCAAGAGGCGGCCGCACCTCTCCTTCGGCTTCCGGCCCCACTTCTGCTCGGGCCACGCCCTGTCACGGGCGATGGGGACGATCGCGCTGGAGGAGGTCTTCCTGCGGCTGCCGAACCTACGGCTGGACGACAGCCGAGAGGTGGCGGCGAAGGGCTGGCGTTTCCGCGGGGTCACGGACCTGCCCGCCGTCTGGGACGCCTGACATGGGAGGGACGACGGGACTGGCCATCGACTGCCACGGCCACTTCACGACCGAGCCGCCCGAGTTCCGTGCCTTCCGCGCGGCCCAGGTGGACTTCGCCGAGGGCCGGTCGCAGGACCGGCCCGGCTATGCCGGGGCCGACGACGACACCCTGATCGGGATCATCACGGACAACCAGCTGCGACTGCAGCGGGAGCGGGGCTCCGACCTCACCCTCCTGTCGCCCCGCGCCTCGGGCATGGGCCACCACGTTCCGGGCCAGGACATCGCGACGGAGTGGGCCCGGCTCTCGAACGACACCGTCCGGCGCATCTGCGAGCTGTTCCCGCGGAACTTCGCCGCCGTGTGCCAGCTGCCCCAGACCGTCGAGGGTGACCTCGGGCCGGTCGTCACCGAGCTGGAGCGCTGTGCGGCGGCCGGGTTCGTCGGGTGCAACGTCAACCCCGATCCCTCGGGCGGGCGTTGGTCGGCGCCTCCGCTGTACGACCGCTGGTGGGATCCGCTGTGGGAGGCGATGACCCGCCTGGACGTACCCGGCATGATCCATGTGTCGGGCTCCTGCTCCCCCGCCCTGCACACCACCGGCGCCCACTACCTCGCCGCCGACACGGTCGTCTTCATGCAGCTGCTGGAGGGCGACCTCTTCGAACGGCACCCGGACCTGCGGCTGATCATCCCGCACGGCGGCGGCGCGGCTCCCTACCACTGGGGCCGCTACCGGGGCCTGTCGGTCATGCTCGGCAAGCCGCCCCTGTCCGAACACCTCCTGCACAACCTGTACTTCGACACCTGCGTGTACCACCAGGCCGGCATCGACACCCTGTTCCGGGTCGTCGACCCCAAGAACGTTCTCTTCGGGTCCGAACTCCTCGGCGCCGTAAAGGCCGTGGACCCGGAGACAGGCCACCCCTTCGACGACACCAAGCGCTACATCGACGCCCTCGGCCTCGACGACGGGACCCGGCACGCCGTCCTCGAAGGCAACGCCCGGCGCGTCTACCCCCGGCTCGACGCGCTGCTCACCGCACAGGGGCGCTGAACACTCACGCACCCGGCATCCCGAACTGGAGTTCCCCCCGATGACATCCGACCTGACACCCGTACGTTTCGCCGGCGGCGCCCAGGGCTTCAACTGGCTCCCCGTGTTCGTCGCCGACGAACTGGGCCTGTTCCACAAACACGGGCTGAAGATCGAGTACCTGCGCCTCGGCTCGGTCGACAAGGCCACCGCCGCCGTGCGCGACGGCACCGCCGACCTGGCGATCACCCCGCCGGAGGGCGCGGTCGCCGACTACGTCGCCGGCGGAGCCCTGCGTATCGTCGCCGCCAACTCGCTGCGGCTGCCCATGTCCCTGGTCGCCCGCCCCGAGGTCGGTTCCGTCGCCGAGCTGCGCGGCAGGCGGATCGGCACCTCCTCCCTCACCGAGGGCACGGCGCTCTACACGCAGATCATGCTCCAGCGGGAGGGACTGTCGTATCCGGGCGACTACGAATTCGTCCTCGCCGGTGTGCACACCACCCGGTGGGCGGCGCTCCAGAAGGACGAGATCGACTGCGCGCCCCAGCCCGCACCGTGGAACTTCCTCGCCGAGCGCGAGGGGTACCGCCTGATCGGCGAGGTGAACGACGCGATCCCCGAGGTCGTCTTCGCGGCGGTCATCGGCAGGAACGACTGGACGGCGCGCAACCGCGACACCGTCGAACGGCTGATCGCCGCCCTGGCCGAGGCGCACGACATCGTCAACGACCCCTCGCAGGACGGCAGCACGCTGCCGATCTATCAGCGGATCACCACCCCCGACGCCCCGGACCTGGCCGCCCAGGGCCTGTCGTACACAAGGGACATGGGCATGTGGCCGGCGGGACTCGCCGTCTCACCCGAGGCATGGGAGGCCACGGCGGACCTCATGGTCCGTGCCGGGCTGCTCGATCCGGAACGGGCCGGCGACGCGGCCGGTGTGCTCGACCCCAGTTTCGTCCGGGGTGACTGACCATGGCCCGGATCGTGACAACGGTCGTCCGCGCCGACGCGGCGACCTGTGCCGGCTTCGCGGAGCTCGGGGTGGCGACCGCGCACGAGGCGCAGAACCGCACCGGCCTCCTCGGCCACCGCCTGCGGCCACGCCAGTCGGGGCGGGTCATCGCGGGTCCGGCACTGACCTGCGAGGTACCGCCCGGCGACAACTGGATGATCCACGCGGCTCTGGAGCAGGCCCAGCCGGGCGACATCCTCGTCGTCAGCCCGACCTCACCCTGCGACGACGGCTACTTCGGCGACCTGCTCGCCACGTCCGCGCAGGCGAGAGGCGTTCGCGGACTCGTGATCGACGCCGGGGTGCGTGACGTCGCGGAGCTGCGCGCCATGGAGTTCCCCGTCTGGAGCAAGACCGTCAGCGCCCAGGGGACGGTCAAGGAGACTCTCGCGGACGTCCAGGTCCCCCTGGTCTGCGGCGGCACCCTGATCACACCGGGAGACGTGATCGTCGCGGACGACGACGGGGTCTGCGTGGTCCCGCGGGCGTCCGCCGCCGAGGTGCTGGACAAGGCCCGCCGCCGGGCCGCCATGGAGGAGGAGAAGCGGAAGCTCTACGCGGCCGGACAGCTCAGCCTCGACGTCAATTCCCTGCGTGCCCGCCTCGAGGAGAAGGGGCTGACCTATGAGTGAGACCTCCGGGTCCCGGGCCCCCCGGCGTGTGGTCACCGCGCTCCGGGACGGCAAATCGGTCTTCGCATCCGACGGACCCGTCCCCAACTTCCACCACTACGCCTCGGTCCCCGGCATGACGACCTCGGTCGTCTACGCCACCGCGGCACCCCCGCGCCTGCCGCAGGACGAGGCCGAGACAGCGCCGTCGAGGCTGCACGTGCCACCGGCACCGGGCGAGACCCGCCTGATGATCGTCACTTTCCCGCCCGACACCGTGATGGCGAGTCCGGAGTTCGACCCGGCCGCCGCGGATGCCGAGCAGCGCGAGTTCATACCCGGCCTTGCCGAGCGGTTCGAACCGGACGCCCCAGGCATGCACCGCACCGACACCGTCGACTACGACCTCGTCCTCGACGGGGAGATCTGGCTCGAACTGGACGGCGGGGCGACCGCGCACCTGCGCCAGGGCGACATCGCGGTCCAGTGCGGCACCCGGCACGCGTGGCGCAACAAGGGCGACCGGCCCGCCACGATGTGCTTCGTCCTGATCGGCGGTGCGCCACGATGACCATCGAGCACTACGGGTGCCTGATCGTCGGCGCCGGGCACGCGGGAGCGCAAGCCGCGATCTCCCTGCGCCAGGCGGGGTTCGAGGGAAGCGTCTGCCTGCTCGGTGACGAACCGGTGGCTCCCTACGAGCGTCCCGCCCTGTCGAAGGAGTACCTGGCCGGCCAGAAGGAATTCACCCAACTCCTGCTGCGCCCACCGGAGTTCTGGCCCGAGCACGACATCGCGCTGTCCCTCGGCCGGCGCGTGACCGCCGTCGACGCCGAGGCGCACACCGTCACCTGCGCCGACGGCACCACGATCGGCTACGGCGTCCTCGTCTGGTGCGCCGGAGGCACTCCGCGCACACTGCGCTGCCCCGGACACGACCTGGACGGCATCCATGCGATCCGGGACAAGGCCGACTGCGACCGGCTCATCACCGCCCTGCCGCACAACCACCGTGTCGCGGTGATCGGCGGCGGCTACGTCGGACTGGAAGCCGCCGCCGTGCTGAGCAGGCTGGGCAAGGAGGTCGTGGTGATCGAGGCGCTGAACCGGGTCCTCGCCCGCGTCGCGGCCGAGCCGCTCTCCCACTTCTACGAGGCCGAACACCGCGCCCACGGCGTGGAGTTGCGACTCGGCACGGGAGTCGCCGAGATCGTGGGCGAAAACAGGACGGTGAGCGGGGTGCGCCTCACGGACGGTACGGTGATCCCGGCCGACCAGGTGATCGTGGGCATCGGCATCGACCCCGTCGTCGAACCGCTCCTTTCGGCGGGGGCGGAGCCGGCACCCGGCGGACTGGGCGTGCTGGTGGACGAGTTGTGCCGCACGACGCTCACGGACGTCTACGCCGCCGGCGACTGCACGTTGGTCCGGGGTGGCGCCGGCATTCGCATCGAGTCCCGGCAGAACGCCTCCGAACAGGCGGCCACCGCGGCGAAGGCCATCAGCGGCAGACCCGAACCACTACGTCTGCTCCCGCTGTTCTGGTCGAACCAGTACGACCTGCGGCTGCAGACCGTCGGACTCAGCCACGGCCACGACCGGACCGTCCTGCGGGGCGCCCCCGACGAGCGGAGCTTCTCGCTCGTCTACCTCAAGGACGGCGCGGTCACCGCCCTGGACTGCGTCAACTCGGCCCGCGACTACCTGCAGGGCCGCCGGCTGGTGGAGGCCGGCACCCGTGTCGACCCGGCACTGCTGGCCGACGCTCGAATCCCCCTCAAAGAAATGGCCGCTTCGGCCTGATCCGCCCCGGAGGAACAACAACATGCAGATCACCGTCACGACCCGGGACGGCACGCCACACCAGGTCGAAGCAAGCACCGGTCTGTCCCTCATGCAGAACATCCGCAACGCGGGCGTCGAGGAACTGGAGGCGATCTGCGGCGGCTCGCTCTCCTGCGCGACCTGCCACGTCTACGTCGACAGCCTGCCCGCCCGCGCCGAACTCTCCCCCAGATCGGCGGACGAGGAGGACCTCCTCGACGCCTGTGACGACCTGGCGGAGAACTCACGGCTGTCCTGCCAGGTCGTCTTCGACCCTGCCCTCGACGGGATGCGCGTGACGATCGCACCCGAATCCTGATCGCCCCCGAGCATGGAGAGAGACGATGACCGAACTGATGCGCGCCGCGCGGCTGCACGCCGTCGGCGAGAAGATGCAGATCGAGGACGTGGAGCGGCCGACCGCGAGCGGCACGGACGTCGTGGTGGCCGTCAAGGGCTGCGGCATGGTGCCGAACCTGGCCAACGTCCTCGCCAACTGGCAGACGTGGTACCCCCAGATGCCGCTGCCGCCGCTCCCGGCGATCTTCGGGCTCGACCCCGTGGGCGTCGTCCACGAGATCGGCGAGCAGGTCGTGGGGGTCAGGCCGGGCGACCGCGTCTACGTCAACCCGGGCCGCTCATGCGGTGCCTGCCACGCCTGCGGGTCGAGCACACCGCAGAAGTGCGACTACTGGACCCTGGGCGGCTACTTCGGCTACAACCCGGGCAGCCTCGAGATGTTCGCGCGTTACCCCTACGGCGGTTTCTGCGAGTACATGCTCGCGCCGCAGAGCGCGCTGGTGAAGATCCCCGACAACCTGGAGTTCCGGCAGGCCACCCGGCTCGGCTACCTCGGCACGTCGTACGCGGCGGTCAAGAAGCTCGGCCCGTTGGCCGGCAAGTCACTGATCGTCAACGGCGCGACGGGCACCCTCGGTGTCGGCGTCACGCTCGTCGCCCTGGCGCTCGGTGTCTCCCGCGTCTTCGCCGTCGCGCGCGGTGTGCCGCTGCTGGAGCGACTGGCGGAACTCGCCCCGGACCGCATAGAGATCTTCTCCAACCGCGGCGGCGGCACGCAGGCCTGGGTGAAGTCGCGCACCGGGGGCCGGGGCGCGGACTTCATGATCGACACCCTCGGCGCCGTCGCCTCGCTCGACTCGCTGGGGGACGCGATGCGCGGGGTCGGCCGCGGCGGCCGGATCGTCAACATCGGCGGTACGGCAGGCGAGTTGGGCGTCGATGTGAAGTGGTGGATGGACGAGCAGATGGAACTCATCGGCTCGGTCTGGTTCACGGCTGCCGAAGGCCTGGAACTGGCCGGGCTGCTGGGCAGCGGAGCGATCGACATCTCCGTGCTCCAGCCCAAGTCCTGGCCGCTCGACGAGATCAACGACGCGATCTCCGGCGTGTCGAGCGGTGAGGGCGGGTTCACGAGCTACCTCGTGGAGATCTAGGGCGGGACCGGCCGCCGAGGCACCGCTCGGTGGCCGCCGAGCTCGCGGCCGTGACGTCGAGCGGGCGAAGGCGGAGTAACCCTTCCTCTCACCGCGCACGGTCGGCTCCCACCGCTGAATGCGAGGGTCACCGGTGCGCGGTGCGCCGACCGCCGCCGGGCCCGACGGCGCGACCCTCTTCGCCGGGCGATGCCGACAACGCTCGTGATCAACCCGCTCAGAGCGTGTCGGCCGGGTGCGCGGTGAGCAGGTCGGCGAGGTCGACCCGGGTGAGGAACTCGCGGCGGACGCGGTCGGCGACGTCGGAGACCTCTTCGGAGCCGTCGTCGGCGGGGTCGATGTGGACCCGGTACGGGCGCTGCCCGGCGGGGAGCGCGACGATGCGGGCGATCTCGTCGGAGACCAGGGACGCATCCGCGTCCTCGGGGGTCAGGGCGGCCGGCGTCTGCGCGACCTGTTCGATGAGGCCGGGGTATCTCGTCTCGTACGCCGCCTCGATCGCCTGGTCGGCCGGGTGGCCGGAGTGGGCGAAGTGGTTGGTGCCGCTGGTGAACGAGCCCGGCACCACGATGGAGGTCTCCACGCCCCAGCGGGCCGGCTCGGCGGCGTAGCTGACGGCGAGCGAGTCCATGGCGGCCTTGGCGGCGAAGTACGGAGCCAGATACGGCGGGGTGCCGCCCTTGACGCTGGAGCTGAACACCCAGATCAACAGGCCCTGGCCCGCGGCGCACAGGTGCGGCAGGACAGCCCGGTTGACCCGCTGGGTGGAGAGCACGTTGACGTCGTAGAGCTCGGCGAGCTGTTCGGGGGTGAACGCCTCGGCCGGGCCGGTGACCATGTGCCCGGCATTGTGGATCAGGACGTCGATGCGGCCGTGCTCGGTGAAGACCCGGTCGATCGCGGTGTTGACGGACTCCTGGGAGTTGACGTCGAGTTCGATGGCGCGCAGGTCGACACCGTGCTGGGCACTGTGGTCGGCGGCGGCCTGTACCTGCGGGGCGTTGCGGGTGTCGGTCTGGCGCATGCCGGCGTAGACGGTGTTGCCGGCGTCGGCGAGGGCGCGGGCGGTCACCGGCGCCGAAGCCGCTGGAGGCACCGGTGATCACGACGATGTTCTTCATCCGAGTTCTCTCCTGGGGAATCGGCCCGGGCTGGGCGGGACGGATGCCGGGAGGCAGGGGAGGGGAGAAGAGGGGAGGGATGGGAAGGGGAAGCGGTCAGGCCAGGCCGCCGTTGGCGTACAGGATCTGTCCGTTGATCCAGCGCGCCGCGCCGGCGAGGAACGCGACGGCCGCCGCCTCCACGCGGGCGGCCCCGCGGCGGACGTGGCCGACGGTGACGAGGTGGGCCGTCTCTTCGACCGGGCGCAACTTCCGGGCGCGGGGTGCCGAGGGCGCCTGACCTGGGGTGATGCCCGTCAGGCGTTCCGCCAGGCCGCGCGCGCCTCCCGGGGGCTCATGCCGTAGGCCGCTTTGAAGATGTGGCTGAAGTGGGCCGGATCGGGGAAACCCCAGCGCCCACCGATCGCGCCGACCGGAAGGTGGTCCATGGCCGGATCGGCGAGGTCGCGGCGGCACCGGGCAAGACGCTGTTCCCGGATCCAGCCTGAGACGGTGTACCCCTGTTCTGCCAGCAACTTGTACAGGTAGCGGCGGGAGATGCAGTGGGCGGCCGCGATGTTCTCAGGGCTCAGTCCTGGGTCGGCGAGGCGCTGCTCCATGTGGACGAGGATGCGCCGGATGAGCGGGCCCGGGCCGTCGTCCCTGGCTCCCCGGTCCGCGTCGGCGCGCTCCGCGAGCAGGGTGCCGACCAGGTCGACCACATTGTCGGCGAACCGAGGGGTACCGCAGGACTCCACGTGCGTCACCTTCCGCGCCAGCCCGTACAAGAAGGGCCGCACCACCTGGCCGATCCCGTCGTGACACGACACTGGAGTGGCCGTCACCCGCTCCAGGTCACGGTCCGTCATCTGCAGCATGACCCGAGGGAACATCAGTACGAGCCCGCTGTGCCGCTGGTCGAGGTCGTAGGTGAAGGGAAGACGAGTGTCGTAGACCACCAGCTCCCCCGGCCTCACCCGGGCCTGGCGGTCCCTCTGGGTGAGCACGCCCTGCCCGGTGAGCTGGAGAGTGAGCTGGAAGAAGTCGGGGGCGTCGGAACCGATATGCCGACGGGTGCGCGCGATCGTATGCGGCTCGGCCGCGATGACCGACATCTGTACCGGGCCGACCTGGGCGGCGTGCAATGACGCGTGGAAGTCGGGGCACTCACGCGGCAGGACCTCCAGAGGCACGAGGCTCCGGCTGATCGTGTCCCGCCAGCATTCCAGTCTTTCTGCGGCCGTGCCGTCGCTCGGCGTCGTCATCCGGGGCATGCCGCTCACCTCCTGGCGCATCCGGCCCCCGAGGAGATGGGCTTGCCCGGCCATCTTCCTTTGCGTGGAGTTTAAGCCAAAGTGGCCAGTTCACAACCACCCTTCTCCTCGGATCGCACGGCACCGCCCCGCCCTGCCCAGTACGGACGCCAGGTGGACGCCGGGGCGATCGATCATCGCCGCCGTCGGGCAGTGCTCAGCGAACCAAGTAGCCGTGCGCCCAGACACAAGCGGGACAGGCATCTCAGCCCAATGATCGGGGCACCGGCAGGAGCCATCGGCCGAGCGACGTGCCGGACGAGCGCGCGCCGGCCCTGCCGCACGACACCCGCCTCCTGGAGGAGCAATCATGACCGCAACCGAGATGCTGCCATCGGCGTCGTCCGACCCGCAGGGAGCCGCCCAGGCATCCACCGGGGCGGCAGTGCCCGCCACCGCGGACGGCAGCTCACGGCCTGTCGCACACGCCATGCTCGCCGCGTTCGCCGCCATCCAGTTCGCTCTCATCAGCGGTTTCTGGTACCGGATGATCGGCCTGCAGAAGATCGACTGGTCCAGGTTCAACGGCTTTCTGATCGCACCACAAGCCGGTGACGTGACGAAGTACGTCCTGGGCTACGTGGCCTGCTCGATCAACGGATTCATTTTCGGACTCGCCTACGCCTACCTGGTCCGGCCGCTGCTGCCGCTGCCTTCGACACGGTTCGGGAACTTCATCGCCGGTCAGGCGGTCGGGGTCGGCATGTCCGTGGTGGCCCTGCTCTGGTTCACTCCCATGAACTTCCCGGAGTTCCATCCCGGCTTCTTCAGCCAGGGCTTCGGCTGGAAGCTCATCGTCGGCACCTTCGTGTTTCACGGTGCCTTTTTCCTCCAGCTGACCTCCTTCCTGGACGCACTCGGCAGCAGGCCCTGGTCGGTGCGCCTCATCGGCCGCACCGCCGCGAAGGGTTAGCCCGTCTTCCAGGAGCTGTCCGGCACAGGGCGCGGCCCCCCGTCGGACAGCTCCTGCTGAAGAAACCCTCCTTGGGCGACCACGTCCGCAAGCGCGCTCGACATGGGCGGAATCGTCCTCGAACTCACCTGCGCGGAGTGGCCATGGGCATTCAGCGCCGTACCCGCGGCATCCCCAGGCCGATCCACGAGATGATCTCCCGCTGGATCTCGTTGTTGCCGCCGCCGAAGGTGAAGATCACGGCGGAGCGGTAGCCGCGCTCGAGTTCGCCGTGGAGCACTTCGCCGGCCGAGCCCTCCTGGAGCGCGCCGGGCGCCGCAACGACCTCCAGCAGCCAGCCGTAGGCGTCCCGGCGGGCCTCGGAGCCGTAGACCTTGACGGCGGAGGCGTCCTGCGGGGTGAGGGTGCCGTTCTGCAGGGCGCCCACCATCTGCCAGTTGAGGAGCTTGAGGGCGTCGAGCTTGACGTGGGTCTGGGCGAGGCGGCGGCGTACCCACGGGAGGTCGACGACGCGGCGGCCGTCGGCGAGCTTGGTCTCGGCGGCCCAGCGCTGGACGTTGTGCAGGGAGCGGATGGCCATGGTGCCGTGGGCTGCGAGGGTGACGCGCTCGTGGTTGAGCTGGTTGGTGATCAGCCGCCAGCCCTGGTTCTCGGCGCCGACGCGGTGGGCTACGGGGACGCGGACGTTCTCGTAGTAACTGGCGGTGGTGTCGTGCGAGGCGAGGGTGCGGATGACCGTGCAGGAGTAGCCGGGGTCGGTGGTCGGCACCAGGAGCATGGTGATGCCCTTGTGCGGCGGGGCCTCGGGGTCGGTGCGCACGGCGAGCCAGACCCAGTCGGCGGTGTCGCCGTTGGTGGTCCATATCTTCTGCCCGTCGACGACGTACTCGTCGCCCTCCCGCACGGCCCGGGTCTTGAGGGCGGCCAGGTCGGTGCCCGCGTCGGGTTCGCTGTAGCCGATGGCGAAGTCGATCTCGCCGGAGAGGATCTTCGGCAGGAAGTACGCCTTCTGTTCGTCCGTGCCGTACTGCATGATCGTCGGGCCGACGGTGTTCAGCGCCATCAGGGGCAGCGGTACGCCTGCCTGGGCGGCCTCGTCGAAGAAGATGAACTGCTCGATCGGGGTCAGGCCGCGGCCGCCGTACTCCTCGGGCCAGCCGACGCCGAGCCAGCCGTCCGCGCCGAGCCGGCGGATGGTGGCGCGGTAGAAGCGTTTCGCCCCGACCGGGTCGGAGTGCCGGGCGTAGGCGTTGTCCGGCACCAACTCGGCGAAATAGGCGCGCAGTTCGGTGCGCAGTCGCTGCTGCTCGGGCGTGTGGTCGAGGTGCACGGCGCCTCCTGGCTCCCCAAGGCCGGTGTCCTGACGGCGCACACGGTAGAACGTGTTCCAGAAATTGGGAATGGCGGTGCGGGAAGGATGTCCTCACAGGGAGGATGTCGTCTCATGACGGTAGGAGAACTCAAGGCCCTCCTGGGGCGGGCGGGGCTGGAGATCGCGAAGCCCTGGTGGACCGAGGGTCCGCTCGAGCCCCGGGCCGCCTGGCGCCGGATCACCTCGGGAGAGACCGCGCCGACGGTCACCGTCCGGGGGGAGGAACGCGCCGGGATCGGCTTCCCCTTCGATGCGCGGACCATGTCGCACGATCTCGACCCGGTCACCGCCCTGCACGACGGCCCCGACGCCATGCGCCGGCTCGCCGTCTCCGCCCACCCCGTCGTCCGCCGCGGTGTCGCACGCGCCCGGCGGCTCCCGGCGGACCTCGTCGAGCGGCCGGCCCGGGACGAGGACCGGGTCGTGCACCTCTTCCTCGCCGGGTCCTGCGACGACGCGCCCGCCGACCTGCCGATGAAGGACACCGCGGAGCAGGCGGCCCGGCATCCGGGGCTGCCCGTCCCGGTGATGCGGCGGATGCCGGACCCGGTAGGGACCGGAGGTGCCGGATGACGAGTCGGCTGGTACTGGTCTCCCCCGCGCTCACCGCCGCCCTGCGCGAGGCCCGTTTCGACGACGGCTGCCCCCTCGACGCCGCCGGGCTGCGGCAGGCGCGGGCGGCGGCGGGTTCGCTCCCGGTGGCGGAGCACGTCTGGTCCTCCCCCACCGTGCGCTGCCGGGAGACCGCGGCCGCGCTCGGGCTGGACGCGGTGGACGCGCCGGAGCTGGCGGCCCTCGACGCCGGCCGCTGGCGCGGCGAGACCCTGGCCGAGGTGGGGGCGCGGGAGCCGGAGGCGCTGGCCGGGTGGCTGGCGGATCCGACGGCGGCGCCGCACGGCGGGGAGTCCGTGCGGGCGGTGTGCGAGCGGGTCGCGGGCTGGCTGGAGTCGGCGGGCTCACGGGAGGGGCGGACCGTGGCGGTGGCCGAGCCGGAGGTCGTCCGGGCCGCGGTGGTGACGGCATTGGGCGCACCCGCGTCGGCGTTCTGGCGCACGGACGTCCCCCCGCTGACCGCGGTCGAACTCAGCGGACGGGCCGGGAGGTGGAACGTGCGGATGGGGCACCCCCTGTGAGGGCGCCCGCCGAGGATCACGCGGCACCCCATCGGACCCGGGATCGCCGCGCGGGTCCTCAGGCCAGGGTCGTCATGAAGTCGGTGCAGGCGCGGGCGCACGCACGGCACGCCTCGGCGCTCTCCTGCGCGCCGGGGTGTTTGTCGAAGGCGTGCGCGCTCTCCAGACAGACGGTCCGGCACCACTCCAGCTGGACCCGGATGGCGTCCTCGTCCGTCTGGTGGCCCTCGGAGAGCACCCGGCAGGTCGCGTCGCACACCTCCGCGCACAGGATGCCCTTGCGCCGCACGAGTTCCTGCCGGTCGGTCGCGTCCGGATCCATGAGGCTCGCACGCTGCGCGCAGGCCCGGGCGCACTCGGTGCAGGCCTGCGCGACCGCGAAGCGGTCCTCCAGGAACCGGAAGAGTTCCTCGGGGGAAGCGGTCTGGGAAGTCGTCGAAGTCACGCCTCGCGGGTAGCCGGGGCGGGCCGCCCCAAACGTGGGCACCCGCACCAGGAAGCCCTGTGTGTCGCGGCGCCGACGCTGGGTGACGGCTGAGGCGGGGGCGATTCACGCCCTGTTCCTGGGGTAATCGGCCGATATGAGTACCGCAAGTGAGCAGCTGGCCGCCGCGAGCGGCCTGCTCAGCCTCGTGCTGTTCGTGGTGGGCATCGCCGTCGTGGCGATGCTGGCCGGCGGCTTCTGGCTGGGCGCGCGTGTCAAGATGCGCGAGTCGCCGAGACCGCGCCCCGAGGAGCAGCCGCATCTGCCGCCGGGCGGTCCGGTGCACGAGATCCGCGAGAACCGCGAGCCCGACGAGGTGCCGCGGATCGCGAAGGGCGGCCGCCCCCTCACCCCGTACGAACTGCACAACATGCAGACGAAACCCAGCGAGTCCAAGACCCGGCCGCGGTGGAGCAAGGGCAGCAGCGGCTCGTTCGGCGGCGGCGGTCTGGGCGCCCACTGACGGGACCGGCAGGCCGGCCCCCGGCTACGGGGCCATCGGTCACGGGCAGGCGTCGCGGGCCACCGCGAGCGCCTCCTCGGCGTAGGGCCTGCCGAACAGCACGGCGTGCACCAGCAGCGGAAAGAGCTGGTGCACGCCCACTCGTCCGGTCCAGCCCGGGGCCGGCGGCGCGGTCTGCCGGTAGCCCTCCAGCACCTCTTCCAGGTACGGGCAGCCGAAGAGCCGCAGCATCGCGAGGTCGGTCTCCCGGTGTCCGCCGTGCGCGGCCGGATCGATCACGTGGACCCGGCCGTCGGCACCCCACAGCACGTTGCCGTTCCACAGGTCGCCGTGCAGCCGGGCGGGCGGCTCGGCGGGGCCGGCCAGCCCCGGCAGCAGCTCGCACACCCGCTCCACGACGGCCGCTTCGGCGGGGCGCACCGTCCCGTTGTCGACCGCGGAGCGCAGATACGGCAGCACCCGGTGCTCGGCGTACCAGCCGGGCCACTCCTGCCCCACCACGTTGCGCATGGGGGCCGACCCGATGAAGGCATCCTCCGGGCCGTCCGGCGGGGGCGCGCCGAACGCGGGGGCTCCGGCGGCGTGCAGCGCCGCGAGATCCCGGCCGAACCGCAGCGCGGCCTCGCGGCCGGGCGCCCCGGTCACGACCCGCTCGGTGACCAGCCACCGCTCGTCGCAGCCGTACACGGCCGGTACGCGCACCGCGCCGGCCGCGCCCAGCCAGCGCAGACCGGCCACCTCGGCGCGTACGGCGCCCGGACCGTCGCCCGCTTTGACCATCACCCTCCGCCCGTCCTCGAGGACGGCCTCAGACAGCGTGCCCGACAGCGGGCGCGTCCGTCGGACGGCGGCACGGGTGAACCGGGCGGCGGCAGAACCGGCATCGGGCGGCACGGACATGAACCCGAGCGTACGGCGCGCGGGACGGGGGAACTGCAGAACTCCGTTCCGGATCACGCGGCGACCGGTGAACGGTCGTTCAGGTTCGGACAGTGAACGGACAGTAAACGACTTCGCGGAGCGGAGGCGGCCGAAAGGCGCTGTAGTGGCCTGAACCGTCGCGCAGGGTGAGGTGGAAGATGGCCGACGTGATGCAGGCAGGACCCGTGCGGCAAGCGGGCAGAGCACCGCAGAAACGGTGCGTCTGCGGTGCGCCCGTGCCGGACGGCGCGCCGAGCGGGGCCGAGGAGCGGTTCCGGGGGCTGCTGGAGGCGGCCCCCGACGCCATGGTCATCGTCGACGACACGGGCTCCATCCGGTTGGTCAACGCTCAGACCGAGGCGCTGTTCGGCTACGGCCGCGAGGAACTCCTCGGGCATCCGGTGGAGTTGCTGATCCCGCACCGCTTCCGCGACCAGCACACCGTGCACCGGGGCGGCTACACCGCCAACCGCCAGGTGCGGCCGATGGGCGCGGGTCTGGAGCTGCACGGGCTGCGCAAGGACGGCACGGAGTTCCCCGTCGAGATCAGTCTGAGCCCGATGGAGACGGCGGACGGGCCGCTGGTGTCGGCGGCGGTACGTGACGTCAGCGACCGCAAGGCGGCCGAGGCGAGGATCAACGAACTGGCCGCGCTGGTGGAGTCGTCGCAGGACGCGATCCTCGCCAAGACGCTGGACGGGGACATCACCTACTGGAACGCGGCCGCGCAGCGACTGTACGGCTACACGGCCGAGGAGGTCATCGGGCGGCATGTGTCGGTACTGGCCCCGCCCGAACTGCGGGGCGAGGTACGGTCGTTGCTGAAGCGGCTGCGGCACGGCGAGAAGGTCGAGCACTTCGAGACGTTACGGCTGACCCGTGCCGGGACGCTGCTCGACGTGGACGTCACGCTGTGGCCGACGCGGGACACGCACGGCACGGTGGTCGGGGCGTGCGCGATCGTGCGGGACATCAGCGACCGCAAGCGCGCGGAGGCCGAACTCACCGCGCTGTACGAACAGCAGCGGCACATCGCGCTCACCCTGCAGCGGAGCCTGATGGGCACCCCGCCCGCCCTGCCCGGGCTGGACACGGCGAGCCGCTACCGGCCCGCCACCCAGGGCGCCGGCGTCGGCGGCGACTGGTTCGACCTGATCCCGCTGGGCGCCGACCGGGTGGGGGTGCTGATAGGCGACGTGATGGGCCGCGGGCTAGAAGCGGCCGCGGTGATGGGCCAGTTGCGGTCGGCGGCGCACGCGCTGGCGAAGACCGGGATGCAGCCGCGTCAGCTGATGCGGGCGCTGGACACCTGCGTCGCCGACCTGGACGTCCCCGACCAGCTCGTCACCTGCTGCTATCTGGTGATCGCCCCGGACACGGGCACGGTCACCGTCTGCTCGGCGGGCCATCTGCCGGTGCTGGTGGCCAGGGCGGGCGAGGGCATCAGAGCACTGCCCTGCCCGGTGAACGCTCCGCTCGGGGTGGGGGACGTCCTGTACGAGCAGGCGAGCACGGAGATACCGCCGGGCGCGACCCTGGTGCTCTACACGGACGGCCTGGTCGAGACACCGGGCAGCGACATCGAGGTGCGGATCGGTGAACTCACCGTGCTGCTCGAGGAGTTCCTGAGGGGGTCGCCGTCCCTGGAGGACGCCGCGGACCATGTGCTGGTGAACCTGCTGCCGGACGCGGACAGTCACAACGACGACGTGACCCTGCTGTTCGCACAGCTCCCGGCGGCGCCGCTGGCGGCCGTCGGCACCGAACTGCCGGCCGACCCGGCCTCGGTGTCGCGGGGGCGGGCCTTCCTGCACCGGACGCTGACCTCGTGGAGCTGCGCGTCGCTTGTCGATGACGCGCTCCTGCTGCTGTCGGAGACGCTCACCAACGCCGTCCAACACGCCAACGGTCCCATCGGCGTGCATCTGCACCGCACGGCCACCGATCTCACCGTGGAGGTCAGCGACTGCAGCGCGCAGCTGCCCCAGCCGCGGTCGGCGGGCGAGACGGAGGAGTCCGGGAGAGGCCTGCTCCTGGTACGGGCCCTCGCCGCCAGCTGGGGAGTGCGGCCGACGGACGAGGGCAAGACGACCTGGTTCACGCTGAGGCTGTGAGCCCCCGCGACGGTCCGCCGCGGGCCAGTTCGAAGGCGTCCAGGTGGGCCTGGACGTACGGCACGGCCACCTTCGCCACCTCCACCGCGCCGTCCACGAAGGCGGGCTGGACGTTGACCTCGAAGACGACCCCGCCGTTCTCGACGGCGAGGTCGACGCCCGCGAAGGGCAGCCCGACCGAGGCGGTGGCGGCCACCGCGAGCTCACCCAGGCGGGCGGGGAGGTCGGGCGGGTCGATGTGCACGGGGGTGGCGCCCCGGCAGGTGTTGCAGGGGGTGTCGGGTTCGGGCTGGAGGTGCTCGCGGGCGTGCACGACCCGGCCCCCGAGGACGAACACGCGGAACTGGTGGCGCAGCCCGTCGGGGGTGACGTTGCCCGCGTCGCGGGAGAGCATCCAGTCGGTGCCGTGCTCGGCGTAGTAGGCGGTGGCCTGCCGCAGCCGGTCCCGGGTGGTGACGTGGAAGGTGTCGTTTCCGCCGGTGCCGACGACCGGACGGGCCCAGGTGTCGCCGCCGAGCCGCTCGAACGCCTCGGCCGCCTCGGAGGCGGAGGGCCTGGACAGGACGACGGTCTCCATCTGGGCGACGCCGTCACGGTGGAAGCGGGCGACGGTGAGGTTCTTCTCCGTCGCCGTCCGCCAGGCGTCCGGCCCGGCGGCGAGGGTCACCACGTCGTGGGTCTCGAGGAGCTCCTGGAAGGCGGCGAGCTCGTGCCGGCGGTGCGGCGGGATCTCGTAGAGCAGCACGATGTCGGCGGCGAGGTCGAGCCGCTCCTCGGGGACCCGCAGCCGTAACCGGCCCCCGTCGGGCACGCCGCGGCCGGTGCCGCCGGTCGCGAAGTGCCGGGAGTCGATCCGGACGGGCGGTGCGCCGGTGAGCAGTTCCACGGCGTCGGCGAGGTACTCCCGGCATCCTTCGGGCGACGTCGGGTCGGCGATCAGGGCGATGCTCGGTCGGGACACAGCGGCCTCCAGTGGTGTCGACGCGCGCTCGTGCCGCGGGCGCCCTTGGTGCGCGGCCCGAGCCGTGTCACGGATGGTGCCTGTCGCGCGGGTGGTCCGCCCACCGTCGCCCTGGGAGCCGCGCCGGTGTGCGGGAGCCGTACCGGGGTCCGGGCGAACGCCCGGCCGGGCACCATGGGGTGTCGCCCCGCCGGATCCGCGTCGCAGGGCCGGCCGACCACTGTAGGCACCGCGCGCGGCGCCGTACCAGGGCGCACACCGGCCCTCCTCCTGCCCCTTCCCCTGCGCCGTCCGCCCCGGTCCGTGCGCCCTGCCCGGCCGCCCGTGACCTGCAGTCTCAGCCGTCCCAGGACCAGTCCGCGACCTCGGGAAGGTCGGTGCCGTGCTCGCGGATCCAGCCGTGGTGACGCAGACGTGTGTCCTCCATCCGCTGGCGTACGGCGGCGGCGCGCACGGCGAGCCCGGGGACCCGGTCGATGACGTCCATGACCAGCCGGTAGCGGTCGAGGTCGTTGCGGACGACCATGTCGAACGGCGTGGTCGTGGTGCCGATCTCCTTGTAGCCGCGCACGTGCAGGTTCTTGTGGCCGGTACGGCGGTAGGCGAGGCGGTGGATCAGCCACGGGTAGCCGTGGTACGCGAAGATCACCGGCTTGTCGGTGGTGAACAGGCCGTCGTACTCGAAGTCGCTCATCCCGTGCGGGTGTTCCTCGCGCGGCAGCAGCCGGGTCATGTCGACCACGTTGACGACGCGGACGGCGAGCTCGGGCAGCCGGCGGCGCAGCAGCTGCGCGGCGGCCAGCACCTCCTGGGTGGGCACGTCACCGGCGCAGGCCAGGACGACGTCCGGCTCGCCGCCGTTCTCCGTG
>NZ_JBEOWF010000065.1:0-53234 GCF_040295925.1 Streptomyces sp. NPDC002588 | reverse complement strand
GAAGGGCCGCGCAGACCGAAGGTGTAGGAGATGCGCCCTGAGACGACACTGCCCGAGGCCCCGGTGATGAGGTGCCCCAGGAGAGGCCCCGGGTGTTTGCTGCCGCCTCCGGTACGCCCGGTCGACACCCAGGGCCCCGAGCGCCCCCCCTTGTCCTACAAGGACCTTGACGTGTCGACACTTTGCCGAACTGACAGTCTCCCGACAGGAAGCGTTTCTAGGGTGCCGTGTTCATGACAGACACCTCGGAAACTCGCAGCCCCATCGGACGCCGTACGGTGCTCGTGGCCACGGGCGCCACCGCCGCCAC
Source organism: Streptomyces sp. NPDC002588 (assembly GCF_040295925.1). Lineage (NCBI taxonomy): Bacteria > Bacillati > Actinomycetota > Actinomycetes > Kitasatosporales > Streptomycetaceae > Streptomyces > Streptomyces sp. NPDC002588. Next base: position 52,924 of record NZ_JBEOWF010000065.1, on the reverse strand, counting down.
CCTCGCCGTGGGCGCCGCCGCGTCGACCGAAGCCCCCACCGCCAAGGCCGCCGACACCGCTCCCGTCGCCGCCGCGGCCGTCTGCACCCTCACGAAGGAGATGACCGAAGGCCCCTACTACCTCGACGGACAGTACGTCCGCGCCGACATCACCGAAGGCAAGGCCGGCATCCCGCTCAAACTCACCCTCACCGTCGTCGACGCCGCCAGTTGCGCCCCCCTCGCCAACGCCCTGGTCGAGATCTGGCACTGCGACGCCCTGGGCGAGTACTCCGGCTACGTCGGCAACAACGGCCACAGCGAACCCGACGACGGCACCTTCCTGCGCGGCGGTGTGCTCACCAACTCCAGCGGGGCCGCCGCGATCACCACGATCTACCCCGGCTGGTACCGCGGCCGCTGCATCCACATCCACGTCAAGGTCCACACCGGCGTCACGGTCACCTCCGACGGCCACTTCACCGGCGGCCAGGAGGTCCACACCGGCCAGCTCTTCTTCGACGAGACCATCACGACCGCCGTCGCGAGGATCTCCCCGTACTCGACCAACACGGTCACCCGCACCACCCTCGCCCAGGACTCCATCTACGACGACGGAGGCGCCGCGTCCGGCCTCCTGACCCTGACGGCCCTGGGGAGCTCGACGTCGTCCGGGTACGCCGGGACGCTGACGCTGGGCGTCGACAGCTGACCCTGCCCCGCCGACCGGCGGCCGGGGACGGCGATCGCTGAATCGCCGTCCCCGGTGTCAGCGGTGTCGCCGGTGGTTCGGCCCGTACACCGCCTGCCGACGTCAGGACTTGGCCGGGCACTCCTTCCAGGCCATGTGGTACACGGTGTTGATGTCACCGTCGGTCGAGTCCATCGTCATGAAGCTGACCTTGGACGAGGAGGAGCTGCCGGCGTTGACCCGGAGCTCGGTGTTGATGTTGAAGTTGCGCTGGACTCCGCAGGGCGCGTAGACCAGGTTGGCCCAGTCGGTGGTGTCGGTCGCCTGCCAGTTGTCGTTCAGCGCGCCGTTGAAGGTGTGGTTCTTGAACACCGTCTGCGACGAGCCCTGGAAGTAGTACGAGGCCCGCTGCACGGCGTTCGCGCCGGACTGGAGCGAGGCGAAGCCGCGGTAGTCCGCCTGGGCGATGGCGTACGTGAAGCCCGACGGGACATGGACGACCAGGCTGAGCTGGCAGTTCTTACGGAAGGCGGTCGGGTCGGAGTTGCCGCCGACCTGGGCGAGGTACTCGCTGTAGGTCACCGTGAAGGCCGTGTTGTCCTCGGAGACGGCGACGGCCGCCGATCCCGGGCGACAGCCGGAGCCGTTCACCGTGGCGACATCGATGACGATCTTGTCCGGGGGCGGGTCGTCGAACGCGGCGGGATTGTGCGCGGGCACCGCCGCGGTGACGAGGGCGGCGACGGCGCCGCCCAGGAGCAGTCCACTTGCCATGGGGGGTCTCTCCTCGTCGTTTCTTCGTTGAAGCGTGGAGAACCTGTGTGTTTTCTGTGAAGCACCGCGGCGAGGGAATCGTAGGGAGACCCGGGTGGCCCGGACAGGTCGAACACCGGCCATTCACCCCGGCGCGTTCACACGCTATGTCCGAACTACCCTTGATAAGAGGCGAGTTGGGTGTTGCATCCCCAGGCCCTTCACAGCCGCACATTAAGGATTTCCTCAGATGCGCTCCTAACTTCCTCTGCATGACGGGAAACAACGAGCACCACGAGATCCTCGACAACACCGACAGCACCGACGACAACCAGCCCGGGAGGCACCGGCTCGACAAGAGCATGAAACGCCGCCGCGTCCTGATCGGCGGCAGCGCCGTCGCCGCGGCCGGCGGACTCGCGATCGCCGGCCTCGCGTCGGCCGACACCGGCGGCAGTGAGAGCGATTCGACCGAGACCGACGTGGAGGCCTCCGCCTCCAGCACCGCCACCTCCGGCGTCTGCACCCTGAACGCCGAGGTCACAGAGGGCCCGTACTCCCTGGACGGCGCCCTGGTCCGGGAGGACGTCCGGGAGGACAAGGAGGGCTTCGAGGTCCAGTACACCTTCACGGTCGTCGACCAGGCCAACGACTGCGCGCCGCTCGCCGACGCGCTCGTGGAGATCTGGCACTGCGACGCCCTCGGCGAGTACTCCGGCTTCGTCGGCGGCAACGGCCACACGGAGGACGACAACGGCACCTTCCTGCGCGGCGGCCAGATGACCGACTCCAACGGCCAGTGCAGCATCACCTCCATCTGGCCCGGCCACTACGTCTCCCGCGCGGTCCACGTCCATATGCGAGTGCACACGGACGTGACCCTGACCGACGACTCGTACACCGGCGGCGAGACCATCCACACGGGCCAGCTGTTCTTCGACCCCGACATCAACGAGGAGGTCCAGGCGACGTCGCCCTACTCCACGAACACCACGGCGGAGACCGCCCTCGCCGACGACAGCATCTACGACGACGGCGGCGCCTCGTCCGGCCTGCTGACCCTGACCGCCCTGGGCTCCAGCGTCTCGGACGGCTACAAGGCGACGCTGACGGTGGGCGTCAACTCCGCCTGACCCGGACGGCACCGTTTCGCCGCGGCCCCGCCACGCAACGCGTCCGGGCCGCGGCAGAACGGCCTTCGCTCACTGCTCCGGCGGGCTGAGGCCCCTAAGGGTTCTCCCAGGCGGCCGGTTCGTCGGCCAGCGCCCTCACCGGTTCCGGGAGGGCGCCGGCCGCGATGTCGGCGACCGTGACGCCCTCCAGGATCCGCCGGACGTTGGCCCGCAGGGCGATCCAGAGGGGCAGCAGCGGCTCGGCGGAGCCGGTGTACGTCAGCCCGGTCGGGCGTTCGCCGCGTACGGACACGATCGGACCGTCCACCGCCCTGATCACGTCCGCGACGGTGATCGCCGCGGCGTCGCGGGCGAGCCGGTAGCCGCCGCCCCCGCCGCGCCGGCTGTCGACGATCCCGCCGCGCCGCAGATCGCCGAGGATCCCCTCCAGGAACTTGTGCGGGATGTCCTGCGCGACGGCGACGGTCTCCGCCTTCACCGGCTCACCGCCCTGTCGTACGGCGAGCTCCAGTACCGCCCGTACCGCGTAGTCAGCCCTTGCCGAGATCCTCATGCGCCCATTGTGGGTCAGACCGTGGCCCGGGTCGTGGTCAGGCCAGCCGGATCATGTTCCAGGACAGCGGTTCCAGGGTGGCGGTCAGCAGGCCGTCGGCCGTCAGGGCCGTGCCCTCGGCCGGGTGCGGGGCGACCCGCTCGGGGTCGGCGAGGGTGTTGCGGGCGTCCGGGTCGGCGTCCGCGAGCACGCTGTGCTCGACGACCGACGTCACGCCGAGTCCGTGAAGGGCCACCTCGATGGGCAGCGCCGCCGTACGGCCGCGGTTGACCGCGAAGACCGTCACCGTGCCGTCCTCGGCGCGGACCGCCGTCGCGTGCAGCAGGTCGGCCTCCCCGTACTTCCTCGTCTCGTACGTCGGCGAGTCCACGCGGACGTCGAGGACCTCGCCGCGGCCGTGGCGGGCGGCCTGGGCGAAGGGGAAGAAGGTCGTCTGCCGCCAGGCGGGGCCGCCGGGCTCGGTCAGGATCGGGGCGATGACGTTGACGAGCTGGGCGAGGCAGGCGACCGCGACCCGGTCGGCGTGCCGGAGCAGCGCGATGAGGAGGGAGCCGAAGACCACGGCGTCGGTGACGCTGTAGTTGTCCTCGAGGAGGCGGGGCGCCTCGGGCCAGTCCCGCTGGTCGATGCCCTTGGCGTGCTCCTCCCAGCGGGGCAGGTACCAGACGTTCCACTCGTCGAAGGAGAGGTTGATCCGCTTCTTCGACTTGAGCCTCGCGCCCACGTGGTCGGCGGTCGCGACGACGTTGTCGATGAAGGACTCCATGTCGACGGCCGAGGCGAGGAAGGAGTCGACGTCGCTGTCCTCCGGCCAGTAGTAGGCGTGCAGCGAGATGTGGTCGACGAGGTCGTACGTCTCCGCCAGCACCGTCGCCTCCCACTGGGCGAAGGTCGGCATGGACTGGCTGGAGGAGCCGCAGGCGACGAGTTCGACGTCCGGGTCGATCTGGCGCATGGCGCGGGCCGTCTCGGCGGCGATCCGGCCGTACTCCTCGGCGGTCTTGTGACCGGTCTGCCAGGGGCCGTCCATCTCGTTGCCGAGGCACCAGAGCCGGATGCCGAAGGGGTCCTTGTCGCCGTGGGCGGCGCGCAGGTCCGAGAGGGCCGTGCCGGCGGGGTGGTTGGCGTACTCCTGGAGTTCCAGGGCCTCCGCGACGCCCCGGGTGCCCAGGTTGAGGGCCATCATCGGCTCGGCCTGCGGGCCGAGCCTGCGCAGGAAGCCCATGTACTCGGAGAGGCCGAAGCGGTTGGTCTCGGTGGAGTGCCAGGCCAGGTCGAGCCGGCGGGGGCGGTCCTCGGCGGGGCCGACGGAGTCCTCCCACTTGTAGCCGGAGACGAAGTTGCCGCCGGGGTAGCGGATGGCGGTGACGCCGAGTTCACGGACCAGGTCGAGGACGTCCTGCCGGAGACCGGCCTCGTCCGCCGTGGGGTGGTCCGGTTCGAAGATGCCGGTGTAGACGCACCGGCCGAGATGTTCGACGAAGGAGCCGAAGAGGCGGGGGTTGACGTCGCCGACGGTGAAGGCGGGGTCGAGGGTGAAGCGGGCGGGGTGCATGTGCGCCTTTCCGGTTCGTCTGCGGCTGCGGGTTCGTCGTGGCCGGTCTCGCTCAGGCGGCGGAGCCGCGGGTCGACACCGCCCCGCGCCCCGGATCGCCTATGTTCGGTTGGTCGAATAACGGCCGTCTCCTCGAACCGGACCGTAAGATCCTCTCGCTTCGCACGTCAATGGGGCGGGGGCACCCAAGAAGGGTTTTGGGTGACGTGGGCACGACGGGCCGCGTAGGCTCGATCCGCTGCCGGGCGGTGGTGAGAAGGGGGCCGTGGGCTGATGGACATCGCGGGCGTGCGCGGGAAAGCGGCCCGGGTCGCCGCGGCGCTGCTTGGTCGCGGTGCCGCCTCCGGCATCCGCGAACTGGCCGCGGAGCTGACCGCCGCGCTGCGGACCAGGCCCCGTCCGCCCACCGGGATCCATGAGTTGGGCGAAGCGCTGTGCGAGGAGATGGCCGCGCGGCGCGACGGGCGTCCGGTCGAGCTGCGGTTCGAGCGGTTCCCCGACGAGATCGGCGTGACCGGACTGTGGGTGGAGTTCCGGGACTTCGACCTGGTCATCGTGGAGGAGCGGGCCGAGGAGGTGCAGCAACTGGTCATCCTCGGCCATGAGTTGTGGCATCTGCACGCAGGACACCGGCATCACCACGGAGTCGGCTCCGAAGCCGCGAACGCCCTTGCCGGTCAGCCCGGTTGGGATACCGACGCGCTGACCGTGGCCGCCCGTGACGGCTCCCGCCAGGCCGACGAGGCCGACGCGGACGACTTCGGCCACCGGATCGCGGCCCGCCTGCGGCGGTATCTGTCCGAACCCGGCCCGGCCGGGGAGACCTCACCCGTCCAGCGGACGCTGGGCTATCGCGGACGCAGGGGCGGGGCGCGGTGATGCACGGGCTGTACGTGTCCTTCTGGCTGCCCACCCTGGTGCTGGCCACCGCCCTCGCGATCAAGCTGCCCAGCATCCTCAAGCTGTGGCGGGACCCGCTGCTGCGCGCCGTCGGCGGACTGCTGCTGTTCGCCTGCGCGGTGTTCGTGTTCGCCGCCCCCGGGACCATCGCCTGGACCAACCGGATCACGGGCGTGCCCAACATCGCGGCGCCCTGGGTGTACTCGCTGCTCACCGCGCTCTCCGCGTCCTGGCTGCTGCTGGTCATCGCCTGGCGCAACAACCTCACCGAGCGCTCGGCCGAGACCCGGCGGGCGACCCGGTGGGTGGTGTCCGTGTACGCGGGCGTGGTGGCCCTGCTGTGGGTGCTGTTCGCGCTCGCCGACGTGCCCGTGGAGCGGATCCGGGACCTGGACACGTACTACGCCAACACGCCCTTCATGCGCGAGGAGATCCTGCTCTACCTGCTCGCGCACACGGTGGCCTGCTCGGTCACCGCCCGGCTCGTCTGGTCCTGGAGCCGCACCGACGGCCTCGACGCCTGGCTGCGCTGGGGGCTGCGCTTCCTGGGCGCCGGGTACGTCACCAACCTGCTGTTCAGCGCGGCCAAGCTGACGGCCGTGGGCGCCCGCTGGACCGGGCACGACCTGGACTGGCTGAACACCAACATCGCGCCGTCGGCCGCCTGCGTCGCCGCCACCCTGGTCGCGATCGGCTTCATCGTGCCGCACGCCGGCCAGTACCTCCAGGAGCGCTGGCGGCTGCGCCGCCGGCACCGGGGCCTCAGGCCGCTGGCCCGGCTGCTGCGGCCCGCGGCCGGCGCCCGCGAGCCGCTCGCCCTGCGCGCCACCCCTGAGCTGCGGCTGATCCGCCGCGAGACGTTCATCCGCGACGCGCTCCTGCAGTTGTCCCGGTACCTCGACGACGGCCTGCGCGTCCGCTCCTACGACGCGGCCGTGGCCCTCGGCTTCGACCGCGGCCACGCCCAGGCCCTCGCCGCGGCGGTGACCATCCAGGAGGCGGTGGCGGCACGGCGACGGTCCTCGCGGGCCAAGGACACCGCCTCCTCGTCCGCGCCGCCGGACACCACGTACCTGTTGCGGGAGATCCAGGCCGTGTCCCGGGTTCTCCGTCACCCCGACGACATCGACGCGGTCCGCAAGCGCGCGGCCGCCCCGGCAGAGAGCTTGTCCGCGCATGAGTGAAGATCCGACCCCCGCCAGAACCGCCGTCGTCCTGGGGGGATCCCATGCGGGCATGCTCGCGGCCGCCGCCCTGACCGGCCTCGCCGACCGGGTCGTCGTCGTCGAACGGGACGTCCTGCCCGACGGGCCCGCACCCCGCAGGGGCCTGCCGCAGGCCGGCCACGCCCACATGCTGTGGTCGGGCGGGGTGCGGGCGCTGACCGAGCTGCTGCCGGACGCCACTCGGGCGCTCGGGGAGGCCGGGGCGCGCCGGCATCCGGTCACCACGGACATGGTCGTCATGGGCGCCCAGGGCTGGTTCCGCCGCTGGCCCGAGTCGCACCACGTGATCCTCGCCGGGCGGGACCTGCTGGACGCGACGGTCCGCGCGCAGGTCCTCGCGGACGAACGGGTCGAGCTGCTCGACGGCACCGAGGTGTCGGGGCTGGAGGGCGGGCCGGGCGCGGTGACCGGGGTGCGGGTGCGCGAGGGCGAGGAGGAACGGGTCCTGCCGGCCGGTCTGGTCGTCGACGCCACCGGGCGCGGGTCGCGGGCCGCGGGCTGGCTGGCGGACCTCGGGCTGCCCGCCGTGCGGCGGCGCGAGGTCGACTCGGGCCTCGCGTACGCGAGCCGGCTGTACCTCGCGCCGGAGCAGGCGCGGTCCGGGTATCCGATCGTCAACGTGCAGCCGGACCCGCGGGACGGCAGGCCGGGGCGGGCCGGGTTCCTGCTGCCCATCGAGAACGGGCGGTGGATCGTCACCCTGAACGGCACGCGCGGCGGTGAACCCTCCCGGTCCGCCGACGACTTCGTCCGCTTCGCCCGCGAGGAGCTGCGCCACCCGATCATCGGCCGGCTGCTGGAGCGGGCGGAGCCGCTGACCGACGTGTCGTACACCCGGGCCACCGTCAACCGCCGGCACTTCTACGAGCGGATGCCGCTGTGGCCGGAGAACTTCGCGGTCGTCGGCGACGCGCTCGCCGCGTTCAACCCGCTCTACGGTCATGGGCTCGCCGTCGCCGCCCAGAGCGCGGTGCGGCTGCGGGACGTGGTGCGGCGCCACGGCTGGGGCTCGGCCGGTCTGTCGCGCCGTGTCCAGAAGGCGGTGGCCCGGCCGGCGGGGGCGGCGTGGGACCTGGCGACCGGACAGGACGTGTTCTACCCCGGCGCGACACAGGGCGGGCCGACGGTGCGGGACCGGATGCTCGCGGCCTATGTGAGGCGGTTGATGCGGACGGCCACGGGGAACGGGCGGATCGCGCGCCGGGTGACCGACGTGACGTCGCTGGAGCGGGGGGCGGAGGTGCTGTTGGCTCCGTCGGTTCTGGCGGCGGCCGCGGTGGGGCCGTTGCAGCCGGCGCTGACCGGGCCGCCGTTGACTGAGGACGAGTTGAAGCGGGTGGGGCTGCGGTAGCGGCCCCGGCCGGGTCAGCCCTCGAACGCCGGCTGGGCCAGCCCCTTCCCCGCGCCCCGCACCACCAGCAGTGACCCGGCGAGTGGGGGCGGGGCGCCGAGCCCCACCCGGGCCGTCGTGATGTACAGGTCCGTCAGGTCGGCGCCCCCGAACGCACAGGCCGTCACCCGCGGGGTGGGCAGGGTGAGGACGCGGTCCAGTTCACCCGTCGGGGTGTAACGGCGTACCGCTCCCCCGTCCCACAGCGCCACCCACACACAGCCGTCGGCGTCGACGGTGAGCCCGTCGGGGAAACCGGCGCCGTCCTCGACGACGACGAAGGGACGGCGGCCCGAGATCCGGCCGTCGGCGTGGTCGAAGACGTCGATCCGGCGGGTCGGGGAGTCGATGTAGTACATCAGGGAGCCGTCCGGGCTCCAGCCCGTGCCGTTGCTCACCGCCACGTCGTCGAGGACGACCCGCACCGAGCCGTCGCCGGTGAGCCGGGACAGGGTGCCGCCGCCGGGTGCCTCGTCGTAGCGCATGGTGCCGGCCCACAGCGAGCCGTCGGGGGCGACGGCGGCGTCGTTGGCGCGGCGGCCGGGGACGGGCTCGCGGTGGAGCCAGCGGAAGGCGCCGTCCGGGTCGAGCAGGCCCACCCCGTCCCGCAGGTTGAGGACCAGGCCGCCGCCCGCGCGGGGCTTGGCGGCGCCGACGTGCTGGTCGGTGACGCGGACCGTGCGGCGGCCGGTGGCCGGGTCGTAGGTGTGCAGGCGGGAGCCCAGGATGTCGAGCCAGAGGAGGCGGCCGGTGACCGGGTCCCAGGTCGGGCCCTCGCCGAGGGTGGCCTCGGCGCGGACCGCCACCTCGAAGGTCGTCCTCGTCATGCCACGCTCCGGTAGCCCAGCAGTTCGGACAGTTCGGCGGCGCCCTTCGCGGCGAGCTGCTCCAGTTCGGCGCGGCGCTCGTCGCTCCAGCGGATCATCGGCACGGAGATGGACAGGGCGGCGACGACCTGGCCGGTGCGGTCGCGGACCGGGGCGGCCACACAGGAGACGTCCGGGTTGGACTCGCGGCTCTCGACGGCGATGCCCCGCTCCCGGATCTCGGTGAGCGCCTCGCGCAGCGCGCCGGGCTCGGTGATGCTGTTCGGGGTCATCCGGACGAGGTCGGCGTCGTCGGGAATGCGGGCGGTGAGCTCCGGCTCGGGCAGGGAGGCCAGCAGCATCTTGCCGACGGAGGTGCAGTGGGCCGGCAGGCGCCGGCCGGCGGCGGAGACCATGCGGACCGCGTGCGTGGAGTCGACCTTGGCGATGTAGATGACGTCCGTGCCCTCGAGGATCGCCACGTGGACCGTCTCGTCACATGTTTCGGCGACGGTGCGGGCGACCTGCTGTCCCTCGGCGGCGAGGTCGAGCTGCTCGGCGTACCGGCTGCCGAGCTGGTACGGACGGACACCCAGGCGGTAGCGTCCGGGCTGTCCGGGCACGGGGACGATGTAGGAGCGCGCGGCGAGCGTGGTGACCAGCTCGTGCACGGTCGTGCGGGGCAGCTGGAGCCTGCGCACGATGTCCGGGGCGGAGAGCGTGCCGTCCCCGTCGAGGAAGAGCTCGAGTATGTCGAGAGCTCGGGTCACGGCTGGTACGAGACGTCCCACGACCGGCCCCCTCCCTGTTCGTCCCAGGCCTGCGTTCGAAATTTCAACAGGCGATCGGCATGACGAACACAGGCTGTCACAAGGTCCTTCACCGAGCAATGGCCGTACCGCGCGGAGCATGCCTCGCGCAGCGCCGGCCGTGCTTCGTGGAGTGATGTTCCGGCTTCATGGAGTGATGCCCGTGACGCGCTCCGGTGGGCCAGGATGGGGGGTATGCCGACCCCTAAACGCCTGGCGGGCACCTTCTCCACGCTCGACTTCCAGCTCGTCCTGCTGCGCCGCATGGCCGACCACAACCCCGACCTGGTGGAGGACGCCCGCCATGAGCTGGGTGTCTCCCTCGCGCAGGCGCGGGAGGCCAGCAAGCGCTGGCAGGCGATGATCCACTCCCCGCACTCGAAGGGCGCGCTGTCCCGCTACCGCGCGATCCTCGGGGAACCGGAGTCGAGGACGCCGCGCCGCATCGGTGACGTCGACGGCGAGGCCTGGCTGTGGCCCCTCTCCTACTGGCCCGAGCTCCGCTTCGAGGTGATGGTCGCGCCGAACAACTCCGTCTGGAACGAATGGCTGGTCAGGGCCCCGCAGGCGCCGGCCCCCGAGCTGCGGACCCTGGACGACCTGACCCCGTGGTCCTGCACGGTCGACGAGGTCGCCCGCGCCTTCGCCCCGGCCCGCGGCCTCGAGGGCACCGCCCCCAACCGCTGGGGCCTCGCCTTCACGGCGCCGGACGCGCTGGGCGTGCCACGGGAGGTGGTCGCCGAGTTCACCTTCGGGCTGCTCCAGCGGACGGCCGTCAGGCAGTAGCGGCGGCGGCCGCCGCGAGGACCGCCGCGACGACGGCGGGCACCGAGTCCGGGTGCAGGAAAAGGAAGAGGTTGGGCTCGACGAGTTCCAGCTCCATCACGCGCGGCTGCCCGTCGTCCCCGTCCACCAGATCCACCCGGGCGTACAGAAGTTCGGGTGCGTCGGGTACGGCGGCCAGGGCGCGTTCGGCCACGGCGAGTTCGGCCGGGGTCGGGGTCCAGGGTTCCAGCCCCGGGTGGGCGACCTTGTCGGCGTCGAAGGCGGTGCCCCGGGCCAGTACGGCGCGCTTGCGGCTGGCGTGCAGCAGGCGCCCGCCGAAGAACTGCAGCGCCCGCTCGCCCCCGGTGTCGATGCCGCGCACATACGGCTGCACCATCGCCGTCAGCCCCTCCGCGTGCATCCGCGCGAGGTGCCGTACGGCCGTGTCGTGCTGGTCGGGGGTGTAGCGGGCGGCGTAGCGGGCGCCGGCGCCGGAGGTGGGCTTGACGACGTACTCGGCCTCCCCCAGGGAGCCCGCGGGTTCTCCGGGTGCGATGTAGCGCGTCGGCACGGTCGGCACTCCGGCCGCCGCCAGTTCTCCCAGGTACCGCTTGTCGGTGTTCCAGCGCACGACCTCGGCCGGGTTGGCCAGCCGGGTGACGGCCGCGACCTTCTGCGTCCAGGCCGTGAACTCGGCGGCCCGCCAGCTGTAGTCCCAGGTCGAGCGGATGAGGACGAGGTCGTAGGCGGCCCAGTCGACCGCTGTGTCGTCCCAGAAGACCCCGTCCGCGTCGGCTCCGGCCGCCCGCAGCGCCCGGAGCAGGACCGGAAGATCGGCGTCCTTGCTCGGCTCGGGCCGCGGGTCATAGGTGACGACGGCGATGCGGGCCACGGGAACTCCCCCTTCGTACGAACGTCCGACCGTCCGAAGGCTAACAAGGCGGCACGGGCCCCCACACCTCGCTTGACCTTCACCTTCGGTGAAGCCCCAGCATCGAGAGCGGGAACCGGTCAGGACGAAGGAGGAATCAAGGTGCGCGCATGCTGACGATCGGGGCCTTCGCCCGGGCCTGCCGCCTCTCGCCGAAGGCACTGCGCCTCTACGACGAGCTGGACCTGCTGCGGCCCGCACGCGTCGACCCGGACACCGGGTACCGCTACTACGCGGCGGAGCAGCTGGAGCGGGCCCGGCTGGTGGCGTGGCTGCGGCGGCTGGGAATGCCGCTGGCCCTGATCCGCGAGGTGTGCGCCCTCGACGACCCGGCCGCTGCCGCCCGCGAGATCCGCGCCTACTGGGCGCGGGTTGAACGGGAGACGGCCGTACGGCGGGACATGGCCGCGTTCCTGGTAGCCCATCTCTCGGATCCGACCGCGAAGGAACCCACCATGCTGGAACTCGTGTACGCCGCCCACTCCGACCGGGGCCGGGTGCGGCCCGCCAACCAGGACGCCGCCCACGCGGGACCGCGGCTGCTCGCCGTCGCCGACGGGTTCGGCGACGCGGGCGGGCCCGCGAGCAGCGCCGCCGTGGAGGCGCTGAGGTTCCTCGAGACCGAGGAGGTGCCGGCGGGCGGGGTGCTGAACCTCCTGGAGGACGCGGTACGCGGCGCCACGGACGCCGTCCGGGAGGTGGCCGGGGACTCCGACGAGGTCGGCACCACCCTCACCGCCCTCCTGTGGACCGGCGGCCCGCAACTGGCGCTCGTCCACATCGGCGACACCCGCGTGTACCTGCTCCGCGACGGCGCCCTCTTCCGCATCACCCACGACCACACCCTGGTCCAGTCCCTCCTGGACGAGGGCCGCCTCACCCCGGCGGAGGCCGTCACCCACCCGCAGCGCACCCTCCTCCTCAAGGCCCTCTCCGGTGCCGCCCCGGGCGCCCCCGACCTCCGCCTCCACGAGGCGCGGCCGGGCGACCGCTACCTGCTGTGCTCCGACGGCCTGCCGATCGTCGTTCCGGACGACACCATCCGTGACGTCCTCACCACCGCCCCCGACCCCGCCGGCGCGGTCGGGACCCTCACCGCCACCGCGAACAGCGCAGGCGGCCCGGACAACATCACGTGCGTGGTCGCGGATGTGGTGGAGACGGGGGGCTGATGGGGAGCGGGGGCACGGGTGGGGTAGGAACGGCTGTGTCGTCACCCGCACGCCCCGAAGGAGCACCCACGTGTCCTCTCTCTTCCCCGCCCTCACCGACCGTCCCTCCGGGCGGGCCGCCCTGCGCTTCGGCGGGCGGGAGCTGACGTACGCGGAGCTCGCGGGGGTGGCCGGGGCCGTCGGGGAGCGGGTACGGGGGGTGGGGAGAGTCGCCGTGTGGGCGACGCCGAGTCTGGAGACGGCGGTGGGCGTGGTGGGCGTGCTGCTCGCCGGTGCCGCCGCCGTCCCGCTGAACCCGAGGTCGGGGGAGAAGGAGCTCGGGCACATCCTCGGGGACAGTGCGCCCGGCGTGGTGCTCGCGGCTCCGGGGGACGAACTGCCCGCCGCGCTCGACGGGTTCGAGCGGATCGACGTCGACGTGAGCGAGACCGTGGCCGCTCCGCCCGACGACGGCGGTTGCGGTGACGAGGACGCCGCGCTCGTCGTCTACACCTCCGGCACCACCGGGCCGCCCAAGGGCGCCGTCATCCCGCGCCGGGCCGTCGCCACCACCCTCGACGCGCTCGCCGACGCCTGGCGGTGGACCGGGGACGACGTCCTCGTGCACGGGCTGCCGCTGTTCCATGTGCACGGGCTGGTCTTGGGCGTCCTCGGGCCGTTGCGGCGGGGCGGCGCCGTACGGCACCTCGGGCGGTTCGACACGGACGGCGTCGCACGGGAGCTGAACAGCGGCGCGAGCATGCTGTTCGGGGTGCCGACCATGTACCACCGGATCGCCGAGGCGCTCCCCGGTGACCCCGAACTGGTGAAGGCGCTCGCCGGGGCGCGGCTGCTGGTGTCCGGTTCGGCCGCGCTGCCCGTGCACGACCACGAGCGGATCGCGGCCGCGACCGGGCGGCGGGTGATCGAGCGGTACGGCATGACGGAGACCCTGATGAACACCTCCGTGCGGGCCGACGGTGAGGCGCGGGCCGGGACCGTGGGCGTGCCGCTGCCGGGGGTCGGGCTGCGGCTCGTGGAGGAGGACGGGTCGGAGGTCTCCGCCCAGGACGGGGAGACCGTAGGGGAGATCCAGGTGCGGGGGCCCAACCTGTTCACCGAGTACCTCAACCGGCCCGACGCCACCGCCGCCGCCTTCACCGCCGACGGCTGGTTCCGGACGGGCGACGTGGCCGTGCGCGACCCGGACGGGTACGTGCGCATCGTGGGGCGGAAGGCCACCGACCTGATCAAGAGCGGGGGCTACAAGATCGGCGCGGGTGAGATCGAGAACGCGCTGCTGGAGCATCCGGGGGTGCGGGAGGCCGCCGTCACCGGGGAGCCGGACGCGGACCTCGGGGAGCGGATCGTCGCCTGGGTCGTGCCGGCCGATCCGGCGGCGCCGCCCGGCGGGGACGAGCTGGCCGACCACGTCGCCTCGCGGCTCGCGCCCCACAAACGGCCCCGCGTCGTGCGCTACCTCGACGCGCTGCCCCGCAACGACATGGGGAAGATCATGAAGCGGGCGCTGCCGTCGTGACGGCGGGCCGCCGCGTGAGCGCCCGGGAGATCATCTCCCTCGTCGCCGACGACTTCCGTGAACTGAACCGCCCCGAAGGCGACTTCCGCCCTGACGGGCCGCTGGGCTGGCCCGGCTACGACCTCTCGCGCGCCCGCGCCGCCGAGCGCACCGGCGAGACGGAGTCCGTCGTCTGCGGCGCCGCCGTCGTCGAGGGCACCCGTGCGGTGCTGATCGCCTTCGAGTTCGGCTTCCTGGGCGGCTCGCTGGGCGAGCGCACCGGCGACCGGCTGGAGGCCGCGTACACATACGCCCGTGAACACCGGCTGCCTGTGGTCCCGTTGGTCGCGACCGGCGGCAGCCGGATGCAGGAGGGCATGCTCGCCCTCACCCAACTCCAGCGGGTGGCACGGCAGTCCGCGCTGACGAGGGAGGCCGGGCTGCCGCAGATCGCCGTACTGCGGGACCCGACGACCGGCGGCGGCTGGGCCACCCTGGGCGCGGGCGCCGACGTGGTCCTCGCGCTGCCGGGCGCCCAGGTCGGGTTCGCCGGGTCCCGGGTACGGCCGGCGGACGCCGATCCGGCCGCGTACACGGCGGAGGCGCAGGTCGCGGCAGGGGCGGCGGACGCCGTCGTACGGCCGCGGGAGCTGCGGGAGACGCTGGGGTGGTGGCTGCGCCTGCTGGCCGGGGCGTCCGACGAGCCCGCCCCGGTACCGGAACCGCTCGGCGCGCGGGACCTCCCGGCCTCCGGCTGGGACGCCGTAGGACGCGCCCGCTCACCCGGAAGGCCGCGTGCGGCACGCTACTTGGACGCCTACTTCACCCACCGCCTCGCGATCTCCGGCGACCGCTGCGGCGGCACCGATCCCGACGGGATGCTCTGCGGCTTCGGCGACCACCAGGGCCGTACGGTCGCGTACGCCGCGCAGACCGGGGCGGCCACCCGGCCCGCCGGATACCGCACCGCGACCCGGCTGATCCGGCTCGCGGACCGGCTGGGCATCCCGGTACTGACCCTGGTGGACACCCCGGGCGCGGCCAATGACGCCGAGGCGGAACGGCAGGGCGCGGGCGCGGCGATCGCGGAGCTGTTCGGCGCGGTCGCCGCGGCCCGCACCCCGATCACCACGCTGGTGATCGGCGAGGGCGGCTCAGGCGGCGCGCTCGCGCTGGCCGCGCCGGGCCGTACCTGGGCCACACCGGACAGCTACTTCTCGGTCATCGCGCCCGAGGCGGCCGCCGCGATCCTCAAACGCCCGCCGGAGGACGTGGCGATGACGGCAGATCAACTCCGCATTCGGCCACAGGACTTGGTCGAACTGGGGGTGATCCGGACAGGAGAGCGGCGGGCGCGGTGAAAAGGCGGGAGAAACGGGACAGGCGCAAGTACGGTCCGTAACAATGGAGATGCACAGAGCCGCAGGAGATGTGGGAAGGGACTACGGGGGCGTCGTGGACGGACTGGTGGAGTTCAAGACCGACGACGGGGCCGTGGTCGCCGTGGAGGCGGCCGAGCAGGCCCGGCCCGGGTCGCGGCTGGTGGCCCGCGGGGACGGCACGGTCCAGGCGGCCCGTACCTTCGAGAGCGCCCTGGACGGGGTGCGCGCGGCCGCCGAGTCCGCGCTGCGGGTCTTCCGGGACGGCACGCTCGGACCCGACGGGGTGGAGATCGAGTTCGGGGTGAAGCTCTCGGCGGAGACCGGCGCGTTCATCGCCAAGGGCACCGCGGAGGGCCATCTCGTGGTGAAACTGACCTGGTCGGCCTCATCCGGCCCGTCCGCCTCGTCCGGCTCGTCCGCCGAGGGGCCGGGGCCCGCCGCCGCCTCATGAACAGCGCCGAGTGGCACGCCCGGATCGAGAGCGCCGGCCAGGTCGCCGGGGCCGGGTTCCTCGTCACCCCGCGCAAGGTACTGACCTGCGCCCATGTGGTGCGCCAGGGCGGCGCGGCGAACGCGCTGACCGTGACGTTCACCGAGCGCCCCGGCTCACCCGCCGTACCGGCCCGGGTGATCGCCGACGGCGGCTGGGGCGGCGGCGCCACCGACCTCGGCGACCTCGCCGTACTGGAGCTGGCGCACGAGGTGCCGATCGCCCCGGCCGCGCTCGCGCCCGTGGACGCGGCGCACGGGCAGCGGCCCGACCGGCCCCGCAAGCTCGTCGTGTACGGCTTCCCGGTCGGCTTCGACGAGGGCACGCTCGCCGAATACCGCATCACCGCGACGCAGTTGCTCAACCGGGAGTGGATCCAGCTGGAGGCCTGGCAGCCGGGCGGGCAGCCGCTCGCCCCGGGCTTCAGCGGCGCCGCGGTCACCCTCCAGGACACCGGCGAGGTCGTCGGCATGGTCACCGCGGCCGCGGGCGCCCCGGGTGTGCACAACGGGCGGATGATGCCCACCGAGGTGATGGCCCGCTACTGGCCCGACCTGGAGGGCCTGGTCCCCACCTCCGACCACCCCACCGCCGACCGCGCCCGGCTGCGCGAGCTGGTCGAGAAGGCCGTGCGAGCCGGCCTGGACGGCGATCCCGTACGGCGGGTACGGCTGTACGAGGCCGCCCGGGGCCCGCTGGACCCGGACGCGCCGCCGGAGGGCTTCGACTCGCTGTGGTCGGCGGCGCTGTTCGTGCTGTGCGAGGTCGACGGCGCCGACGCGGCCGCCACGGTCGGCCGCTTCACCGCCCAGGTCGAGGCGCTGCCCGCCCTGTCGCAGGCCGTGCCCGCCGCCGCGCCGGACTGGTCGCCCATCCTCGTCGACCTCCAGCACAGCGGCGCGGGCGACGGGCACGTCCGCGTCGAGGTGTCCGCGTACAGCGGTGGCCGCCGCCATCCGGTCGGCTCCGAGACCGTCCCGCAGTCCCGGATGCGCGCCTACGTACAGGACCGGATCCAGGCCGCGTTCCGTTATCTGACGCCCGGCTGCGACGAGTTGCTCGCGTTCGCGCTGCCCCGCGACTGGATCGACCTGGAGGTGGACCGCTGGGCGAACGCGCCCGACGACGACACCCCGCTCGGGGCGGTGTACCCGCTGGTCGTCACCGACCAGGCGCGGCTGCGGCCCGGCACCCGGCACCAGCTGACCCGCGCCTGGCAGCGGCTCGACGCCCTGACGGGGGTCCGGGTGCACCGCGTGGAGTGCGGCAGCCCCGAGGAACCCGCCCGGCTGCGGCTGAGGTTGCGCAAACCCGACGCGTGCCTCGCGGGCTTCGCCACCGCCCCGGCGGAGCCCCGCACCCGCCCCCACTTCGACACCTCGCTCACCGCGCCCGCCCCGGTGGTCGTCTGGTCGCGCGGCGGCTGCGTGGTCGGACCCGAGGAACCCTGCGCGGGAGGGGACGGCTGCTCGGGCAAGACCTTCCTGGACGAGCTGGACGCGTGCGTGGCGGCCGTACCGCCCGCCGAGCTGCCGCGCCAGGTACTGGCGTTGCGTGAGGAGGCCGCCGCGGAGGACGGCCACTGGGCGCATGACATCCAGCTGCTCTGGGACGACCCGCGTGTCTTCGCCGACCCGCACGCCGCACCGCACGCGGGCCCGTCCGCCCACTCCCACTCCCCCGTCGCCTGAGCCGCCGCACCCCTCGGAGAACCATGCCCCACTGGTCCGTCTACACCGGCAACAGCGAACCGCACGACGGTATCGACCGGCTGCCCGCGCCCCCGCCCTGGCGGGCGTTCGACGGCGAGCCCGTGCTGCCCGCGCCCGGGGACGCCGACGACGAGGCGGCCGTCTCCCCCGACCGCGTCCACCGCGCCCGCACCTACGTCGCCACCGCGGAGAGCGTGCAGCTCGTGAACGCGGCGCTAGTGCTGCGCCGCCCGCTGCTCGTCACCGGCCCGCCCGGCACCGGCAAGTCCTCCCTGGCCTACGCGGTCGCCCGTGAGCTGGGCCTCGGCCCGGTGCTGCGCTGGAACATCACCAGCCGCTCCTCCCTGGCCGACGGCCTCTACCAGTACGACCCGCTGTCCCGGCTCTACGCGGCCCGCCAGGCGGCACGGCGGCCGGGGCACGAGCTGCCGTCCGGCGTCGAGGACCATCTGCGCCTCGGCCCCCTCGGCACCGCCCTGCTGCCCTACGGCCGGCCCCGCGCCCTCCTGGTCGACGAGATCGACAAGAGCGACCTCGATCTGCCCAACGACCTGCTGAACGTCCTGGAGGAAGGCCAGTACGAGATCCCCGAGCTGATGCGCTCCGCCCGCCACTCCGCCGAGGGCGCCACCGCCGAGGTCCTCGCCGACGGCACCGACACCCCGGTCACCGTCACGCGCGGCCGGGTCCGCTGCCGCGCCTTCCCGTTCGTCGTGCTCACCAGCAACGGCGAGCGCGAGTTCCCGCCCGCCTTCCTGCGGCGCTGTGTCCGGCTGAAACTGCGCCGGCCCGGCCGCGAGCAGCTCACCGAGATCGTCCGCGCCCATCTCGACACCCCGCCCGGCGAGGCGGAGCACCTCATCAACCGCTTCCTGGCCCGCGCGGCCGACGGCGAACTCGCCACCGACCAGCTCCTGAACGCCCTCTACCTCACCGGGGTCGCCGGACTGGACGCCGACTCCCGCGACGCGCTGGCGGAACAGCTGATGCCGTACCTCAGCGCGACGGCGGACGGCGATGGGTTCTGAGGAGACCGGGAGCGGCGAGACCTCCGCCCTGCAGCGGCTGACCACGCTCCTGACGGCTGCCGCGGACACCGCGCCCACCCCGCGCGAGCTTGCCGAACTGCTGTGGCTGGCCGGCAAGTTGCATGACGGCGAGGACGAGGGAACGGCGGCCGCCGAGTCCGCTCCCGCGGTCGCCCCCGGGGCGGAGAGCGCGGACGGTACGACGGTTCATGAGCCGCCCCCGCCCCCGCCGGGCGAACACGCTCCCGCCGACCGCGTCCCCCTCCGCCTCCCCGCCCAGGCGCCGCCCGGGCCCACTGCCGTCACCGCCGCCGGCACCCCGCTGCTCGCCCCCGCGCCCGCGATGCTCCCCCACCCCCTCGCGCTCCAGCGCGCCCTGCGCCCGCTGAAGCGCACGGTCCCGGCGGCCCGCGCCCGGCTGCTGGACGAACGGGCGACCGCCGACCGCATCGCACGGCTCGGCGCCCACCCGGACGTCTGGCTGCCCGTGCTGCGCCCCGCCCGCGACCGCTGGCTGCGCCTCAGCCTGGTCCACGACACCGGCCCGACGATGCCCGTCTGGCGGCCGCTCGTCCGCGAACTGCACACCGTGCTGGCCCAGTCGGGCGTCTTCCGCACGGTCACCCTGCACCCGGCGGGCCAGGACGGCACGGCCCGGCACGTCCCCGACCCGGGGGACGGCCGTACCGTCACCCTCGTCGTCAGCGACTGCATGGGCCCGCAGTGGCGCCCCGGCCCCGCGGGCCAACGCTGGTACCGCACCCTGCGGCACTGGGCGACGCGGATGCCGCTGGCCGTCGTACAGCCGCTGCCGGAACGGCTGTGGCCGACGACGGCGCTGCCGGCCGAGCCGGGTCTGCTGACCGTCCCGGCCGCGGCGGCCCCGCTGACCGCCCTCGGCTTCACGCCGTACGACCCCGAGGCGGCCGCGGCCCCGCCGGGCCCGGCCCTGCCGCTGCCCGTCCTGGAACCGGGCGGGCCGTGGCTGGCCAACTGGTCGGCGCTGGTGGCCTCCCCGGGCGGCGCCCGCGCCCCGGGCTCGGCGGCCTGGCTGCGCCCGGCCCCGCTCCCCGCCGGGGAGGCCGCCCCCGCCGCCGCCCTCCCCGCCCAGGACCTCGTACTGCGCTTCCGCGCCACCGCGTCCCCGCAGGCCTTCCGGCTGGCCGGCCATCTCGCCCTGGCCGTCCCCTCGGTCCCGGTGATGCGGCTGGTCCAGCGGGCCGTGGACCGCGATCCGCGCCCGCAGCACCTCGCCGAGGTGATCCTCAGCGGCATGCTGACCGCCGTCCCCGGCCCGCCCGGCTCCTACGAGTTCCGCCCGGGCGTCCGTGAACTGCTGCTGCGCACCCTGCCCCGCACGGCCCGGGGCCGCGCCCGTGAACTCCTGGAACGGGTCGGCGGGTTGATCGACGAGCGGGCGGGGCTGACGGCGGGCGGGTTCCGCGCGCACGCCGATGGCGGCGAACACCCGGACGGCGGACCGGCTTTCGCGACGGTGAGCGAGGACACGGTACGGCGGCTGGGCGGGGAGGTGGCCTCCCAGGAGCTGATCGGGGGGCGGTACCGGCTGCTCGGGCGGCGCGGGCCGGGGCGGCGGATGTGGCACGCGGTGGACGACCGCACCGGTGAGCAGGTCGTCGTCCATCTGTATCCGGAGCAACCCGCCCCGCAGGAACGGTTCCTGCGGGAGGCCGAAGTACTGGCCGGAATCGACGATCCGCATGTGGCTCGGGTGCGGGACTACGGCGTCGAGGGCGAAACCCCTTACCTGGTGGCTGAGTTCGTCGAGGGCGTCACGCTGACCGAGCTGGAGGAGGGCAGCGGGCCGGGGGTGTCCTTCCCGGTCTTCGCCCGGTTGCTGTGCGACGGCCGGGCGGGGCTGGCGGCGCTGCACCAGCGGGGTCTGGTGCGCGGACAGCGGGGCAGGAACGGCCTGCTGCTGCGTCCGGACGGCTCCGTGCTGATCAGCAGGTTCGCCCTGGGTGAGGAGTCCCGGGGCAAGGACCCGGCATCGGACTCGCTCGAGTTCACCGGACTGCTCCAGGAACTGGCGCGGGCCCTGCCCGTCCCGCCGAGGTTCCGCACCCTCGTCTCCCGGATCGGGCAGGGTGTCGTGCCGTCCGACGCACCGGCCGAACTCGCGGCGGCCCGGGACGCCGATCCGTTGCGGCTGCGGCTGCTCGGCCCGCTGCTGCTGGCCCGTGCGGCCGAGCCCCTGCCGACCCCCTCCCCCGAGGCCCAGGCCCTGCTGTGCATGCTCGTGCTCGGGCGGGGCCGCAGGTCCTACGACGACCTGGCCGCTGGTCTGTGGGAACAGCCGCCCGAGCCCCGGATCACCGCCCACAGCCGTGTGCACGCCCTGGCCCTGGAGCTCCGCGACCACCTGGGCCCGGGCACCGTCGCCGCCCTGGCCGACGGGTACGCCCTGTACGCGCCCGGTGCCTATGTCGACTCCGTCGCCTGCGAGGAGGTCCTCGCCCACCACGACCCCGCCCGGAACCCCCAGCAACGTCACGCCCTGCTGCAGGAAACGCTCACCCTCTTCCGCGGCGACCCCCTCGACGGCGTCCCCGGCCCCGCCGCCGAGGCGGCCCGCGCCCGGCTGCGCGGCCTCCGCGAGGAACTGCGGGCCGCCCTCGAAGAGTCCGAGCCGCCCGCCCTGCGCTTCGAGACCGACGCCGACCTCGCCGCACATCCCGAGAGCCGGATCACCCTCGAGTTCGCGGTTCACCAGGTTCTCTCCATGGGGGCCCTCACGCCCCAGCAGTACGAGGTCCATGTCCGTCCGAACGGCTACTCCGTCCGGGTGCGGGCCGGCACCGACCTGCTCCCCGTTCTCGTGGCCGCCCTGCGCTGGCTGCCCGAGCACTGGGCCACGCCCCCCGAACCACCGCGCCTGTTCGTCGCGTTCGGGATCCCGGCCCGCCGGACCATGAGGAGCGACGCCCGCATGCTGATCGCCGTCTCCACGGATCTCTACGACCGTTTCACGGCCAGCTCCGCCGCCTCCGGCCCGCACCGTCTCCACCCCCTCTACGGCGACTCGGGCGCGCCCACCGCCTGGTACCACCCCGGCCCCGGCGACCGGGACCTGGTGAAGGGCCCCCTGGTCACCCGTGACCTCGCCCGGCTCGGCATCCCCACTCCCGGCCGCACCGCGGTCGTGCACACCCGCCCCGAGGGCCCGCTCACCCTCCTCAACCCGGCCGACCCGTACGGCGGCGCACCGCCCCGCCCGGTGACGTCCTACGAGGTCGACCTCACCCCGCGGCACGCCGTCCACCAGGTCTCCCTGCCCAGTTCCGGCAAGGGCGACTTCACGGCCGCCGTCGAGCTGTCCTGGCGGGTCACCGACCCGGTGGCCTTCGTGCGGGCGGAGGTCGCGGAGGTCGGGCCGCGGCTGCTGGCCCACTTCCGGACGGTGGCGCCCGCGGTCACCCGCCATCACTCGGTGCGCCGGCCCGCGGGCGCCCAGCGGGCCGTCAACACCCAGGTGGGCGGCTGGCCGGTACCGGGGCTCACGGTGACGTGCGAGGTGACGTTGGCGCCGGACTACGCCCCGCCGCCCGAGGTGCGCAGACCGGAACCGGCCGGGCGCCCGCTGGCGGAGCTGCTCGGGGAGGCCGAGACCGTGCTGTTCGGCTTCGACGGGCCGCTGACCCGGCTGTTCACGGGTACCACCGCCCGCGCCGCCGCCCTCGACCTGCTCTCCGCGGCCGCCGAGCACCGCGACCCGGAGGACGGTCCGGCCGGCCGGGCGGCGGGGGACGCGGGCGTGGCGCGCGAGCTGTTCGCGCACCCGCTGGACGTGCTGCGGGCCTTCGCGCACGACCGGCTGGGGCCGCTGCTGCGGGACCGGCTCGACGAGCTGGAACTGCGGGCCGTACCGGACGCGCCCACCACCCATCACTCCGTCACCCTGG
The DNA here is from genome assembly GCF_040295925.1 of Streptomyces sp. NPDC002588. Classification (NCBI taxonomy): domain Bacteria; kingdom Bacillati; phylum Actinomycetota; class Actinomycetes; order Kitasatosporales; family Streptomycetaceae; genus Streptomyces; species Streptomyces sp. NPDC002588. Next base: position 30,228 of record NZ_JBEOWF010000065.1, on the reverse strand, counting down.
TCCGCACCCTGCACGAGACCGGGCGCCGGGTCGGGATCGCCACGGACGTGTGCGAGCAGGCCGTGCACCGGCATCTGGAGTCCCACCGGCTGCCGCTGCTCGCCGGTGTGCACGGCCGCAGCGACGATCTCGGCCGGCTGATGCCGCACCCCGACAGTCTGCTGCGCGCCCTGCGCCCGCAGGGCACACCCGCCCGCACCGGTGTGCTGGTCGGCTCCACGCTCGCCGAGCTGACCGCCGCCCAGCAGGTGGGTCTGCGGTTCGTCGGCCTCGCCCGCAATCCCACGGTCGAGCAGGAGCTGCGGGAGGCGGGCTGCGAGGTCACGGTGTCCTCGCTGGCCCCCGTGCTGGAGGCGGCGGCCTCGCTCTGAGGCACCCTCAGCAGAGGGCCGTCCGAGCGCCATTGAGAAATGTTCAGGGCGAAACCCCCATTCGGTCGCGCCCCGCCCGGCCCCCTTGGAGAGGCGGCCCCCCGTCCGGCCCCCGCAGGATGCGAAGGAGGCCGACCACCCGGCGGCCCACCCGCACGAGAGGCCCGCCGGTCCGGCGGCGCCCACGGTCTGTGCTCTCGGGAGGACCTGCCATGACCGCCAGTCTGGACCAGTTGCGCCGCTGCCACTTCGCCGTCGACCTGGGCGCCGCGCGGACCCGGGTGTTTGTGCGGGGGTCCGGGCTCGTCGTCGACCAGCCGTCCGTCGCGGCGGTGAACACCCGCACCGGGGCGCTGATCGCGGTCGGCGAGTTCGCCGAGAAGATGACGGGCCGCACTCCCCACTACATCCGGGTGATGCGCCCGGTGTCCGGCGGCACGGTCGTCGACATCGAGATGGCCCAGCGCATGCTGCGGCACCTGCTCGGCGACAAGATGCGCCGCCAGCTGCGCCGCAAGCCGTTCCTGCGGGCGGCGGCCTGCACCCCGCACGACGCGGACCCGCTGGCCCGCCGCGCCACCGTCGAGACGCTGGTCGGCCTCGGCGCCCGCCGTGTGGAGCTCGTCGACACCCTCATCGCCGCCGCGGTCGGCTGCGGGCTGCCCGTGGAGCAGCCGGAAGCCACCATGGTCATGGTGTGCGGAGCGGCCGCGACGCAGGTCGCGGTCCTCTCCCTCGGCTCCATCGTGACCGCCGAGCGGATCCCGGTGGGCGGCGAGGCGGTGGACCACGCGATCGTGCAACACCTGCGTCATGAACACGAGTTGATGCTGCCGAGCCAGTCCGTACGGCCGCTGCAGCTCGCCCTGTCCGGAAACGGGCTCACCCCGCACGGCCCGGCGTCCACGGAGATCCACGGCAGGGACGTGGCCACCGGCCTGGCCCGGTCCGTACAGGTCGACACGGCGGCCGTGCGGGACGCGATCGAGACCCCGCTGACGGCCGTGCTGGACGGCATCGGGCGGGTGCTGCGGGAGTGCCCGCCGGACCTGGTGGCCGACCTCGCCGACCGCGGGATCATGATGGTGGGCGGCTCGGCCCTGCTGCCGGGCTTCGACCACATGCTGCGCCAGGCCACCGGTATGCCGGTGCACATCGCCGAGCGGCCCGACATCTGCGCGGCGCAGGGGCTGGGAGCGATGCTGGAGGGCAGGATCGAGCCGCTGACGCTGGACCCGCTGGCCACCTGAGTTCCTTTTCAGGACCGGCCTTTATGAGCACTTTTCCACGAGTGGCGCGGTCTGTCATGGTGGTCAGGACCAGTACCCGGCAAGTAGGTTTCCCTCGATTTACCGTTCCGATCGGTGATGGAGGTCCCTGCATTGTCCCGTCGAGTACTGAACCTGATATCGGCCGCAGTCTGCGCCGGCGCCGCCGTGGTGGGCGCGGGCTGCCCGGCGAGCGCTGCGGAGTCCGAGCCCGAGGTCATTCCGATCGACCTGATTCTGGCCGGTTCCTACGCAGAACCGGTGCGCGACGCCATGGAAATCTGGAACACCGCAGTTCCCGGGATCAAGTTCGTCGAACAGGACACTCCGGCGGCTTTGCGGGTCAAGGAATACACGACTGCGAATGGCACCCAGTCGCACGTCTTCCTCAATGGATTAGGCAGAGGCTGGGTATATCTGGAGACCGGAGACGCCACGCTTTACCGGCCTTCCCGAATTGCCGTTCACGAACTCGGGCACATTCTGTCGCTCCCCGATCTCGGGCCGGGCAGCCCGTGCTCCAAGGTGATGTCCGGGGCGTGGGCGGGGACCGACTGCGTCAACGATCAGCCCGACGCGGAGGAGACTGCCGCGGTCGCGGACTTCTTCGCCACCCACGATGTCGGCGATCCGGTGCCGGGGTGGCTGGCATCGTCAGCGAGCTAGGACAGCCCCAGGTGCGCCGCCCCGGGTCTCAGGAGCGCGTGAGGAGTCCGCGTTCCAGGGCGACGACGACGGCGCGCGTGCGGTCGCTGACGTCGAGTTTCGCGAAGACCCGCAGAAGATGCGTCTTCACCGTGGCCTCGCCGATGACCAGGCGGCGGCCGATCTCGGCGTTGGACAGGCCGTCGGCGACCGCGTGCAGCACGTCCCGCTCGCGGGCGGTGAGCACGACCGGCGCCGGGCGGCGCATCCGGGCCACCAGACGCTCCGCGACCTTGGGCGCGAGGACCGTCTCACCGCGCGCCGCCGAGCGGATGGCGTCGGCGAGCTGCTCGCGGGTGGTGTCCTTGAGGAGATAGCCGACGGCGCCGGCCTCCACGGCTCGTTCGATCTCGACGTCCGTGTCGTACGTGGTGAGGATCAGCACCCGGGTGGCCACCGGCAGGGCGACGATCTCGGCGGTGGCGGCCACGCCGTCGAGCACAGGCATGCGCAGGTCGAGGAGGGCCACATCGGGGGCGAGCCGCTCGACGAGGTCGACGCCCTCGCGGCCGTCGCTCGCCTCGCCGACGATCTCCATCGTGGGCTCGCCGGTCAGCAGGGCGACGACTCCGGCGCGCATCACGGCGTGGTCGTCGACCACGACCACGCGGATCCGGTCGTACGCGGTGTCGGTCATGGTCGGTCCTGACTGTGTGTGGGAAGGCTGGCGAGGACACGGGTGCCGTCCCCGAGGGAGCTGGTGACGGCGAGTCCGCCGTCGAGTTCGGCCAGCCGCCGGCGCATGCCGTCGAGGCCGAACCCACGGGACTCCTCGACGACGAAGCCGCGGCCGTCGTCGGTGATCTCCAGTTCGACACCGCCCGGGAGTTCGGTGAGGACGACGCCGACGGTGGAGGCGCCCGAGTGTTTGCGCACGTTGGCGAGGGACTCCTGGGTGCAGCGCAGGAGGGCGACGCGGGTGCGCTGGTCCAGGTCGATGTCGGGCAGTTCTGCGGTGACGGTGAGGCCGGTGTCCTGGACGAAGCGGTCCAGGGTTCTGCGCAGGGTGGTGGCCAGCGAGCCGGGTGCGACGCCGCTCTCGGGGGCGGAGCCGACGAGCACCCGGGCCTCGGCCAGGTTCTCGCGGGCGGTCTGCTCGATGGAGGTGAGCTGCTCGGCGCAGCGTGCGGGGTCGGTGACGGTGGCGGCGCGGGCGGCCTCCGCGAGCACCACGATGGAGGCGAAGCCCTGGGCGAGGGTGTCGTGGATCTCCCGGGCGAGCCGTTCGCGCTCTTCGGCCGCGCCCTGCTGCTGATACGCGGCCGCCAGCTCCGCCTGGGCGACGGCCAGTTCGGTGGTCAGTTGTTCCTGCCGCTCGTTGCTCTGGCCGACGAAGCGGTGCACCCACAGCCCCAGCCCCGCCCCTGCGGCATAGGCGACGACGGTGAACACCGTGTTCCCCGTGAGGAATTGAGGGCTCCAGCCCTGGTCCAGTGTGCCGCCGAACACGGTGAGGGCCGCGGCAGCCCCGCTGAGCGTGATCGCGTCCCGCGGGGCGCGGGTGAAGAGCCAGAACTGCGGCAGGGACACCACGTAGAAGGCGGCCCCGCCGTCCAGGAGGTAGGACGTCGCGCCCAGGACGAGGGCGAGGACGGCGAGATAGGTGCGGGGCGGCAGGACGGCGTTGTCCGGCCGGGTGAGAACGACGGTGTGGCAGAGCGCGATCAGGGCGAGCAGGCCGAACAGCCAGTACCTCCGGGCCGGCGACGCGTCGAGCACGGCGACGGCCGGGGGCAGCAGGCCGAACAGGATCCAGACCGCTGAGTTCCAGAGGCGGACACGGTCCGGGGTGAGCCGGTCGTCCGGCTGCTGCCGCCGCTGGGTCACGGTGCTTCACCTCGTTCGTAAGAGGGTTGATTCGTAAGGGAGTTGAGGGGGCGAGGGCCGAGCCGGTCAGCCTACCGACTCCAGGGGGCGGGGGGTCTGTCCGGTGCCGCGGCGGGCACGGCTCACTCCGCGGGAGGGCCACCAGTTGGCCTCGCCGAGCAGGAGCATCAGGGACGGCAGGACCAGCATGCGGATGACGAAGGCGTCCAGGAGGACGGCGACCGCGAGGCTGAAGCCGATCTGCTTCATCTCGATCAGGTGCAGGGCCGCGAAGCTGGCGAAGACCGTGACCATGACCACGGCGGCGCTGGTCACCACGCCCGCCGAGCTGCCGATGCCCTCGATCACGGCCCTGCGGGTCGGGACTCCGCGCAGGGCGGCTTCCCGGATCCGGCTGATCACGAAGACCTGGTAGTCCATCGACAGGCCGAACAGGATCACGAAGAGGAACAGCGGGACACGGGAGCCGATCGACCCGGTGGAGTCGAAGTCGACCAGGCCTTCGGCCCAGGTGTGCTGGAAGACCATGACGAGGATGCCGAGCGAGGCGGCGGCGGAGAGGAGGTTGAGGACGATGCCGACCAGGCCGAGGACCACGGAGCGGAACGCGTGGACGGTCATGGCGAAGGTGACCAGGAGGAGTGCCCCGATGATGAGGGGCAGCTTCTGTTCCTGGTGGGTCGGGTAGTCGGTGTAGCGGGCGACGTCACCGGTCACGGCGGTCTCGGCGCCCTTCACCCGGCCGACGGTCTCCGGGACGTACGTGTCGCGGATGTCCTTGAGCGAGGACTGGGCCTCGTCGCTGCTGACGTAGTGCGGGACCTGCAGTTGGAGCATGCTGATCCGCTTGTCGGGCGACGTGGTCAGCCGGGAGGTGCCGCTCAGACGCGGGTCGTCCTCGACGTCGGCGGCGAGTTCGCGCAGGGCGGCGGTGACCTCGGGCGAACGGTCGGCGTCGGCGCGGACGACGACCTGGTGCATGGACTTCAGCTCGGGGTAGGCCGCGTTAAGCCGGTCGTAGACCTGCATGGCGACGATGGAGCGGGAGTGCGTCTCGCGGCCCATGTCGGTGAGCTTGAGGCCGAGGACCGGGGCGGCGAGGGCGAGCAGCCCGACGACGGTGACGGTGAGCGTGGCGACAGGGTGCCTGGCGACGGGGCGCAGCACGGCGGCGGTCAGCCGGCCGGGGCCGGTCCTGTGCGTCTTCCACTTCTTCGGCGCGAGCCCGCGGGCCGTCCGGCGCTCGGCACGGCGCTCGGCGCGCATGCCCAGTGCGGCGAGGAGGGCGGGCAGCACGGTCAGGGAGCTGACGACGGCGACGAGGGTGACGACGATCGCGCCGGTGGCGATGGACGAGAAGATGACGTCGTCGGCGAGGTAGAGGGTGGCGCTGGAGACGGCGACGGCGAGACCGGAGAGGACGACGGCCCGGCCCGAGGTGGCGGCGGCGAGTTCGACGACGGCCTGCGGACTCAGTCTGCCGCCGGCGCGGGCCCGCTCCTCACGTTCGCGCTTGAGGTAGAAGAGGGTGTAGTCGACGCCGACGGCGAGGCCGATGAGCAGGATGACGTTGGTGCCGACGCCCGCGTCGGGGAAGACGTGCGAGGCCACCATCGACAGGCCGACGGCCGCGACGATCGAGGACAGGGCGAGCAGCAGCGGCACGAGGGCCATCGCCACCGAGCTGAAGACCAGCAGCAGGGTGATGAGGGTGACCGGGAGGGCGATCACCTCGGTGCGGGAGAGGTCGTCTCCGCGCAGCTTTTCTACGCCTTTGCTGATGGACGGCGATCCGGTCTCCTCGACGCGCAGCCCGGGGTTGGCCTGCTGGACGGCCGCGGTCTGCTCGATCAGCGGGTCGACGTGCTTCTTGCCCTCCAGTTCCGGGCCCTTCATGGTGACGGTGACCCGCACCGCGGTGTCGTCCGTGCTGCGGACCGGGGCGGCGACGGAGAGCACCTCGGGGAGTCCGCCCATCCGGGCGGCGACGTCGGCGGCGGCCGAGTCGGCCGCGGCGACGTCGAGCTTTCCGGTGCCCGGCCTCGCGGTGATCAGGACGTGTTCGACGGGGCGCTGTTGTAACCCGCCCTCCGCGGCGATCGCCTCGCCGCGTCCCGCCTCTCCGATGCGGAAGTCCTCGGTGGTCGCCGCGTGGGTGCCGACGGAGATTCCGGCACCGAGGCACAGGACGACGAACACGAACCAGCCGACGATGCCCCGCCACGGGTGGGCGGCGCTCCAACGAGCCATGTTCACGGGAAGATTCTTCATGGCGTCCATGCTCTTCGCGGGAGGTGTGGCGCCGACAGCAGCGACCGGTTGAACCTGAGGTCCACCGACTGGTGGACCCCGGTCCGGCTCGGTGGAGGCCGAGGACGTGGAGGACCGTCCCGTGGCGCTCGGGTTCCTGGCAGCGCCGCGCGCGGTCGCGCGAGCCGGCCCGTGCTGGTCTCAGTCGCGTTCAGGTGAGTTGATCGCGACGAGTTCGACTTCGAAGCCGTCGTCGTTCTCCAGGTAGGCGGCGTAGTGCTGTCTGCCGCCGGCGTGGGGATGGCGCTCGGGGAACATCAGGTGCCAGCCACGCAGGGCGCCCTCGGACACCAGCTTCTCGACCGTGGTGGCGTCCTGGACGTGGAAGGCCAGGTGGTTCAGCCCCGGGCGGCAGCGGTCGTGGTCTTCGGCGGTGAGGGCCGGGGACTGCTCGATGACCAGGTAGGTCGGCCCGAGCCGCCAACTGCGTCCGCGGTCCCAGCTCTGGGAGAGGTCGTAACCCAGCGCCTCCAGCAGCCAGCCGAGCGAGGCGAGCGCGCGGTCGAGGTCCGGCACCCACAGCTCGACGTGGTGCAGTGCGCCGTGCAATGGCCGGATCATGCGGCGACCGCCGCGGCGCGTCCGACGAGCCGGCCTCTTCGGAAGCGGGTGCCTTCCCGGACGATCGCGTCGGTCGAGGGGCCGTTCGGCGTCATGGAGAGCGCACCTTTCCCGGGAGTGGCATCGCGCTCGGATCGCTCATGGGCCCACCGTCCCAGCCGTGCGAGGCGGGGGCCACCTCAATTCATCTCATGATCGGAAGGAGATCGCCGACCTCATACGTCACTCCGCGCGCAAACGTTACGTGCGCGAAACCTTGACGATCAACGGGGCGGGTGCCACGATTCCGGCGCCGCCATGTTTACGCAAACATCAGCCACTGCGAGCCTCCGATGTTTACGCAAACATCAGAGCCGAAAGGGCAAGTCGATGCGCAAGACCCCCGCCAGAGCCTCCCTCTCCTCCTCGAGGTCCCCCCACCTGCGTGCCGCCCTCGTCGCGGTCGCCGTCGCCGCGGTCGCCGGCAGCACCCTCGCCGGCACCCCCGCCTCCGCCGCCGCCCGCCCGGCCATGGACACGACCCAGTTCAAGGGCGTCAACTGGGCCGATCCGCGCGACAACTTCGCCGACGACCTCCTGCAGCTGTCGGGTCTGTCGACGACCGACACCTACCGGCAGACCTACGCGAAGGCGACCCGCGTCGTCGCGGCCTTCCGCGCCAACCTCGGCGCCAACACGGTGCGGCTGCCGATCAACCCGTACACGGTGAACGGCGCGTACTGGAAGTCGTACCGGGGGGTCATCGACGCGGCGTCCGACCAGGGCTTCAAGGTCATCGTGTCCTACTGGGAGGGCACGGGAGACCGCAAGGACGGCTTCATCGACGACGAGGCCACGTACTGGCCGATGTGGAACACCGTGGTGAAGGCCTACAAGAACGACGAGCGCGTCTACTTCGAGCCGATGAACGAGCCGCACGGCTACACGGACACCGAGTGGGCCGACATCGCCGCGAAGTGGCTGAACACCTACAGGTCGGTGCCGCGAAACCGGGTCTTCGTCAGCGGCGCCGGCTACAACGACCACGTCACCTCGGTCTGCGCCGACCCCCGCCTGAAGGGCACGTACCTCTCCCTCCACACTACGGCTTCTGGAAGTCGTACGCCACCTACGACGAGTGGGTGGCCGACCTGAAGGTCCGCATCGGGGACTGCGCGAACCGGACCGTGGCGGACGAGTTCGGCGCACCGATGACGGACGGCCTGAACTACGACGTGAAGACCCCGGACAACAACTTCATCAACTACGTCCAGGCCGTCACCGACACCTTCCGCGAACTGAAGATGGGCTCCGTGTACTGGCCGGGCCTGCGCACCGACGACACGTACTCCATCCAGAAGCTCGTCGGCCCCGCCGACCGCCCCTGGCTGACCACCACCAACCAGTCCGGCGCGGACCGCCTGGCCTGGGCGTGGGGACGCGGCAAGCCGGTCGGGAACTGACACCCCGTCGAACTCGCCGGACGGTCGGCCTGGGGGCCGGCGGTCCGGCGAGACCGGCGTGCGGGATGACCTTGTAGGTTCCGGCGTATGACGAACAACGTACGGATCGGCGTGATGTTCGACCGCGACCGGGATCCCGCGGGGCTCCCGGGGTTCGCGCGGGAAGTGGAAGCGCTCGGGGTGGACGACCTGTGGGTGGTCGAGGATCTCGGGTGGAACGGCGGGGTCTCGGCGGCGGCGGTGGCGCTGGGGGCGACGGAGCGGATCCGGGTGGGTATCGGCATCGCCCCCGCCCCGCTGCGCAGCCCGGCGCTGCTGGCGATGGAAGTGGCCACTCTGGCACGGGTGTTCCCCGGCCGGCTCGTCGCCGGGATCGGGCACGGAGTACAGGAGTGGATGGCCCAGGTGGGCGTAGCGGCGCGCTCCCCACTCGCCCTGCTGGAGGAGACCGTCACCTCGGTGCGGGCGTTGCTGCGCGGGCAGAGGGTGGAGCTGGAGGGGCGTGAAGTCCGGCTGGACGGGGTCAAGTTGGTGCATCCGCCGGCCGAACCGCCGCCGGTGGTCGCCGGTGTCGTACGGCCCCGGTCCCTCGAGCTGTCCGGGCGGGTCGCGGACGGCACGCTGATCGCCGAAGGGCACGGGCCGCGGGACCTGGAGAACATTCGTGCGCTGACGGCGAAGGGCGGCGCCGGGCCCGGCCACACCCTGACGGCCTTCGCCTTCGCCTGCGTGGGCGACGACCCCGACGAGGTGGCCCGCACCCTCCACCCGCACACCGAGGGCCACGGCGCCTGGCTCGGCCGCCCGCAGGAGGAGGTGTTCACGGTGTCCGGCAGCCCCGCGCAGGCCGCCGGCCACATCGGCGAGCTCGCGGCGGCCGGCGCGGACACGGTCGTGCTGCGGATGGTGGGACCGGAGCCGCTGCGGCAGCTGGAAGCCGTACTGGAAGCGGCCGGGCGCCGAGGGTGAGGACACCGTTCGGGGCGGATCCGGGGCCCGCGCCGATCCGCGGAAGCGGGTCGGAAGTGGATCGGAAGCATATCGGCAGGAGGAAGGGCTGGTAGCGGAAGCGGCGGATCTGGTCACATCTCGTCATGGCCGCACCGGAGGTCTGTGACTCTGGACGGGTCGGCGAGAACAGCGAGGATCCCGCGGTCTGCCGGGAGTTGTGAGGGGCCCCATGAATCATGTGCAGCATCCCGTCGATGCGACGGGCACCAGACCCGGCGGCACCTACGAGGCCCCGAGCCTGTTACCCACCGCCGGCCAGGAGCGGACGTATGCGCTGCTCATCGCCGGCATCCCCCTGCTGCTGATTCTGCTGGTCGCCGTCCTGCCGTCGCTCGTCTCCGGCGGCTCCGGGTCGTCCGGGGCCGCCGACGGCCCGGGCGGCGGCTGGTACGCGGGGCCGACGGCCTCGTACTCCGCGGACGGGCCCGAGGACGACCCGTTCCCCTCCGAGACCGTGCGGACCGACAGCGTCGACAGCCCGGACCCGTGGGCGGCGACGCCGTCCGACAGCGCCGGCCCGTCCGACACCGCCGACCCGACGGCCGGCCCCACCGGGGTCGGGACGTCGGCCGGTCCCGGCGCGACGGTCGAGCAGTTCTACGACGCCATCAACGCGCGCGACTTCGAGACGGCCTGGGATCTCGGCGGCAAGAACCTCGGTGACCCCGGTTACGAGGCCTTCGTGTCGGGCTACGCCGAGACCCGGCACGCCGATGTCGTCGTCGAGTCCGTTCAGGACGACACCGTCTCGGTCAGCCTGAGCGCCGAACTGAACGACGGCAGGCAGGAGTCGTACAGCGGCGAGTACACCGTGGTCGACGGGGTCATCACCGGCGGCTCGATGAGCCGTACCGGATGATCACCGACCCCCGAGAGCGGAGCAGCTAAGCCATGGCGAACGACACTCTTTCCGTACCCGCGGGCCGGGCCGCCGGTGCCGCGACGAGCAACGCGACCCGGCTGCTGTGCGCGGGCACGTACCTCGACCCGGTCTACCGCGCCATCGTCATCCGCGAGTTGCTGACCCACCGGTTCCGGGTGGTGGCGCCGTCGTACGGCTACGACGCGGTCCCCGTGCTCGCGCACGCGCTGGCGGCCCGCCGGCTGCACCGGGCCCGGCTGGCCGTGCTCGGCGCGGGCCTGGTGGTCACGTTCTTCCTCATGGGCGTCGATGTCCTGAACTGGTTCGGCGGCTTCCTCGCGGTGCTGTGGCTGCTGTGGGTCACCGCGTATCTGCGGCGGATCGTCACCCTCCAGACCCTGGCGACCCGGCTGGGGCGCGGCACCGCCGGACAGGGCGGCGCGGGCGGGTTCACCGGCGCGTACCCTCGCCACACCGAGCTGACGCCCGAGCTGGTGGCCAAGATCGACCGGGAGCAGGTCTCCGACGGCACCCTGGTCCGCTACAGCGGGTACAAGCCGTTCGTCGGTGCGGGCGAGCCGGTGAAGCGGTGGTCGACCGCCGAACTGCTGATCGGGGCACCGCTCAACCCGTTCGAGAACGGGCACCGGCCTGCGGGCCCGGCGGCCGTGGAGGAGCCGCGGCGCAAGGAGGTCATCCCCTTCACCGCGGAGGAGATCACCTCTCATGTCGCCGGGCGGCTGGCCGCCACCCTGCGCGACGAGGCGCGGCCCGCGGAGCGGATCGACGGTCTCGCCGTCGAGCGGTCCACGTTCACCACGAGCGTCACGACCCGTCCCGGCCGGTGGGAACAGACCTCCGAGGAACGCGAGGGCCGTTGGGAGGACGTCTACGACTCGGGACGCGCCTATCTGTGCGTGCGGGTGGGCTCGTGGAACCAGGAGCTGGTCACCACGGCGTTCGTGGGCTTCGACCTCAAGGGGAACACCCTGCACACCGAGTTCTACTCGTACGTGCTGGCGCCGATCAAGGGGGACTTCCACCTGGTGGACCGGCTGCCCGCCACCCTGAGCGGCGGGCTGCTTCTCCGGGTCGCGTGGGACACCCTGCGCGCCGCCCCCGGGGCCGTCCTGGGCCCGGCGCTCCGGCGGGCGCGCGCCCTGCTGCCGTGGCAGCCGGGCGCGCGCCGGATCCGGGTGCTTCAGCCGTTCGACACCAGCGAGTTCCGCCTCGGCCGTTACGCGGACACCGTGGTGGACCGCGGGGCGCTCACCAGCATCCGGGAACTGGCGACCAGCGACGAGTTCCACGTCTTCTTCCAGGAGACGGACACCATCAAGTACACGCAGATCGTGGAGCGCCAGCTGCTGCACGTCATCCGTGGCTTCCTGCACGAGCACAACGTGGATCTCGCGGAGAACGAGGCCCGCCAGACGAACATCCTCAGCAACGACTTCGGCAGCAACAACAGCTTCGGCAGCCACAGCAACTTCGGTCCCGGCAACCAGGACAACAGCAACTCCGGGACGCAGAACTTCAACCAGGGGGCATGACCTCGATGACCGGCATCTCCGACGCCTCCGGCACGGCTGGTTCCCACACCGGCAACACCTTCGGCAACGGCAACAACTTCGGCAGCCACAGCAACTTCGGCTCCGGGAACCAGGACAACAGCAACTCCGGGACGCAGAACTTCTCCACCAACGTCCCGGCACCGGCCCCGACTCCGGCCCCGGTCCCGGACGGCAGTGGCGGGCCCCAGGGCGGGCCCTCGCCGGACGTCAGCCGGAACGTCTTCGTCGTCCACGGACGGGACGAAGAGGTCCGGATGAAGATGTTCGACCTGCTGCGGCTGCTCGATCTGCATCCCCTGGAATGGGAGGACCTGGTCAGGGCGACCGGCAGGACGGCGCCGTTCCTCGGCGAGGTCGTCGCCGCGGCCCCCGCACAGGCCCAGGCGGCCCTGGTGCTGCTCACCCCGGACGACGTCGTCCAGCTGCACCCGGACCTGCGCGGTGCGAACGAGCCGCCGTACGAGACGGAACCGACCGGCCAGCCCCGGCCGAACGTGCTGATCGAGCTGGGCATGGTGCTCATGGCCTACCCGGAGCGGACGCTGATGGTGGAGGTCGGGGCGCTGCGCACGATCTCCGACATCGCGGGGATGAACGTCATCCGGTTCGACGGCTCCGAGACCGCCGTGGGCAAGATCGTGGAGCGGCTGAAGCTGGCGGGCTGCAAGGTGAACGACACCGGCTCCGACTGGCGCCAGACCTGGCCGTTCCGTCATCTGGCGGCGTACGGCCGTACGGGGCGGCAGACACCGTCGGCCCGATGAAGCCGCGGTACGGGCCTCCCCCGGGGGAGGGGGCCCGTACCGCTCGCCGGGGGAAAGGGAGGGGTGTCCGGCGTCAGACGTGGCGCCGGACACCCGCCGCCAGGCCCGCCAGGAAGGCCGCGGCCTCCGGGAGGTCGATCCGGCCCATCTCGCCGGGGCGGATCACCACCCGCAGCTCACGGCAGAGCGGACGCTCCCACGCGTGCACGACGAACGACAGCAGGATGAGACGCAGCAGGCTGTCCTCGTCGAGGTCATGCAGCCGGGCGAGCCCCGCCCCGGTCAACGGCATGGTGACGCACTCCAGTTGGCCGTGCCGGCGGACGGCGTCCCACAGCCGGTCGAGACCGAGCCACAGGTCCTGGACCCCGGAGGAGGCCACGCAGTCGTTGCCCATCCGGCTGTAGGCGACGGCGAACACGAGTCGCGGCCGGACGCCGAGGACGGCGACCGTGCCGATCGGATACCTGTCCCGTTTGCCCCGCGGTTTGTCCTGTGCGCTCTCCCGCGCGACCGGGGCCACCCCTTCGAGCGCGGCCGCCAGCTCCGCGTCCAGCCCCGTCGCGTCTCCCCCGTACCGGCGGGCCAGCAACTGCCCTTGCACGCTGTCGTCGTTGATGACGACCCCGTCGTGCACAAGGGTGTCGAAGGTGTCGGTGAACCCCACGACCAGATGCCCGGCCTGGTCGAAGAGGTCGCCCTCCTCCACCACCACCGTCATGCCGGGACGCCCGAACTCCTGCCGTACGGCGCCCTGCGGCCGCGCGCGGGCCAGTCCCCAGGCCAGGCACAGCCCCACGGAGCCGGCCGTCACCAGCCCGGGATGCCGGAAGGCCGCCGGGAACAACTGGCTGAAGAACTGCACGACGGCGGACACCACGCCGAAGGCGACGAGGACACTGCCCGCGAACACCCGTCGCACACGCGCGTGCCGGAGCGAGAAAGGCGGACGGGTCGATCGCATGATTGCCTCCACGGCACCTTGGTACGCTGGCTTCCCTGCTGACGGGCAGGCACGCGGCGGAGGGGGCGAAGCGCGTGGAGACCCGCACACCGTGTGTCCGCGTGAGTGTCCTGGGGCCCGCCCGGCTGGAGGTGAACGGCACTTCGGCCCGGCTCACCCCGCTGACCACCCGTCTGCTGGTCCGTCTGGTCGCCGCCGACGGCGAGGCCGTACCGGCCCGGCAGCTCTACCGGGACGTCTGGCAGCAGACCCTCGACCTGCCGCGCCAGGACCTGCGCGGCCGCAACGAGGTGCAGAAGCGGATCCTCGAGCTGCGCCGCGCCTTCGACCTCGCCGGGCCCGGACTTGGTGCCCGGATCATCCGCACGGCGCAACTGCCGACCGCGCGCGGGGTGGAGAGCACCTACCAACTGGCTCTGGCCACAGAGGAGTTGGACAGCACGGAGTTCACCCGTCTGGTGGGCGACGCGCTGCGGGCGCCGCCGGCCTCGGCCGTCCGGCTGCTGGCGGACGCGCTGCGGCTGTGGCGCGGCCGGCCGCTGGCGGAGGCGCACGACGAGGAGTTCGCCGCCGCCCCGATCCGACGGCTGACCCGGCTGCGGGAGACCGCTCTGCATGAACTCGTTGCCGGGCACAGCGCGTTGGGCCGCTACGACCTCGCTCTGCCGGTGGCCGAGCAGACCGCCCGGGAGCTGCCGGACGACCCCGCGGCCGCCGCCGCACTCGCCCGCCTGCACACCCTGCTGCGGGAACGGCACGGCGACGAACTGCTGCGCCACACCCTGCGCGGGCTGCGGGTGGACGTCGTCGTGGTGCGCGGCGACCTGTTCGAGCAGGAGGACGCCAATCTGGTCGTGGGGTTCTCCGACACCTTCGACACCTCCACCGAACAGGACGTCGTGATCAGCGGGGAGAGTGTGCAGGGCCAGCTGGTCGACCGGCTCTTCGAGGGCCGGCACCGGCAGCTCGACGAGCAACTGCGAAGTGGGCTGCGGGAGTTCACGCCGCTGGTCACGGAGAGCGCCCGGGCGAAGCGGCGCGGCCGCCGCACCCGCTATCCGATCGGTACGGCGGTCGCGGTCCCCGTGGGCAGACGGTGGGTGTTCGCGCTCGCCTACTCCCGGCTCGGCAACGACCTGCGCGCCCGCTCGGCACCGGCGGACCTGCGGCTGAGCCTGGAGCGGCTGTGGCCGTCGGTCGCCCGGCACGGCCGGTTCAGGCCGGTGGCGGTCCCGCTGATCGGCGCGGGTCTTGCCCGGGTCGTCGAACTCGACCGCACCCAGCTGCTGTCGCTGATCGTCGAGACCTTCGTCGAGAGCCTGCGCGCCGACCCCGCGGTCTCCCCCGAACTGCGGATCGTCGTCCGGCCCGAGGAACTGGAGAGCACCGATCTGGCGGCGGTCGAGGCCCGGCTGCGGGCCCTGGACGAACAGCTGGAACCTGGTCATTCCCCCAGCGAACGCCCGCCACCGCTTCCGCCGACAGCCACCGTCCACTCCCGGACCGCTTCCGGACCGCTTCCGGACGGCCGGTAGCGCTCAAGGAGCCGGGAGACGACGGTCTAGACGTCGTCGCCGGTCCGCCCGGAAAGATCCTGCGGCGCGGCGAGGGTCTGCAGGCCTATGACCGACAGGAGTTCCAGGCGTTCGGCGTCCCGGGTGCCCGGTTCGGCCGTGTAGACCATGATGCGCAGGTCGCTGCCGTCGACCCTGAGGACGTCGCAGTCGAGGGTCAGGGGGCCGACCTGGGGGTGGTCGACGGTCTTGCGGGAGGCGTCGTGCCGGGCCACGGCGCCGGAGTCCCACAGTTCGGCGAACCGGGCGCTGTGCGTGCGGAGTTCCTCGACGAGGTCCCGCAGCCTGCGGTCGGCCGGGTAGCGGTGGGTCGCCGCGCGCAGATCGGCGACGACCGCGGCCTCCGTCGCCCGCCGGGACTGCGGGGTGTGGCGGACGCGGTCCTCGCCGTCGCCGAGGAAGGCGCGCCAGGCGCCGTTGCGGGCCCGGCCGTGGCGTTCGCCCATGAGAGCCGTGAACAGCGGGTTGGCCAGCAGCAGGGTCCAGCTCGCGTCGGAGACCGACACCGGTGTCCCGGTGAGCCGGTCCAGCATCCGGTGCACGCTCGGCGCGATGTACGCGGGCACCGTGCCCTGCCCCGGCGGCACCAGCCCGGCGACATGGAAGAGGTGCTCGCGTTCGGCCGCGGACACCCTGAGCGCCCGTCCGAGGGCCTCCACGACCTGCTCCGACGGATGGGCGGCCCGGCCCTGCTCCAGACGGGTCACATAGTCGACGGAGATCCCCGCCAGCATCGCGAGTTCCTCCCGGCGCAGCCCGGGCGCACGCCGGTGGCCGCCCGAGGGCAGCCCCGCCGCGTCCGGGGGGACCCGGTCCCGCCACCGCCGTACCGTACGACCGAACTCCGTGCTCGCCATGTCACCACTGTGCACCGCCCGTCCCCCGGTCGTCCTGGTACTGGCGGTCCCAGGAAGACGCGGGCACTGTCTGCTCCCGGTCCCCCGCCGCACTCTGGAGGCATGACAACGGATGGCGACACCATGACGAACGCCTCGGCCACCACGGCGAAGACCGTACTGATCACCGGGGCGAACAAGGGGCTGGGTTTCGAGACCGCCCGCCGGCTCGTCGAGGCCGGGCACACCGTCTACGTCGGCAGCCGGGACGCCGAGCGGGGCCTGCGCGCCGCCGACCTGCTGGGCGCGCGGCACATCCTGATCGACATCACCGACGACGGCTCCGTGGCGGACGCGGCCAGGACGATCGAGGCCGCCGGCGGTCTGGACGTCCTCGTCAACAACGCGGGCATCGAGGTGCGCGGCCCCGGCAACAGCGTGCCCGGCGCCGCGGAGCTGACCGCCGACCAGATCCGCGAGGTCTTCGAGACGAACGTCTTCGGCGCGGTCCGCGTCACCCACGCGTTCCTGCCGCTGCTGCGGCGCTCCCCCGCACCGGTCGTCGTCAACGTCAGCAGCGGTCTGGCCTCGCTGACCCTGGTCTCCGACCCGGCCACCCCGGCGCACGCCTACCCGGGCGTCGCCTACCCGGCGTCGAAGACCGCCCTCAACATGGTCACCCTGCAGTACGCGAAGGCGTTCCCGGCGCTGCGGATCAACGCGGTCGAACCCGGCTTCACCAAGACCGACCTGAACGGCAACACCGGTGTCCAGACCGTCGAGGAGGGCGCGGAGATCATCGTCCGCATGGCCCAGGTGGCGCCGGACGGACCGACCGGCGGGTACTTCGACGCGGAGGGGCCGCTGCCCTGGTGACCCGCGGGGGTCTCAGGTGACGGGCAGTCCGTAGGCGCGGTCGAAGTGCTGGGCCACCAGGTGTCCGGCTCCGTCGCAGGAGAGCTGCCAGTCGTTGACACCGGTCTCGCGGCCGTCGGTGAAGTTCCACAGCAGACGTCCGGAGGCGGTGTCGATCGCGTAGAAGCCGTCCTTGTTCTCGAAGGCCGGCACGTAGACGGCGTGCGCCCCGACCGCGATCGGGTTGTCGACGTTGAGCCGGGGGGTCTCGCAGAACCAGCGGTGCGAGCCGTTCGCCGCGTTGAAGGCGTGGACGCCGTAGGGGTCGGTGCCGGTGGCGTAGACCGTGTTGCCGCCCGCGCCGAGGGAGGCGAACATGCCGCGTCCGGCCTTCGACTTCCAGCGGAGCTTCCCCGTGCTCAGTGCCAGGGCGATGAGTTCGGAGCCGATGGCGAAGACGGTCTCGCCGAGCACGGCAAGGCCCGGCCGGAGGTCGTAGCCCACGTGGTGCCGCCAGCGCAGGCTGCCGCCGTCCCGGGTGTTGCGCACGGAGACGTTGCGCAGTCCGTCGGCGTAGACGAAGTAGTCGGAGGTGGTGACGGGCTGCAGCGGCACACCCACGTCCTCCGGGTTGATCGGGATGACGATGGCCCGGCGGGCCTGGAGGTCGACGCCGAAGACCGCGTTGGTGGAGGTCGCGACGCCGGCCTCCGCCGACTGACGCTGCAGGCTGGCCCCGAGGACCGAGACGGCGTAGCCGTCGTAGCTGCCGAGCAGCTGGTCGAACTGGTAGTCCTCGCCGAAGTCGAGGGTGAACCGCTCGGTGCCGCCGGCCGGGTCGACACCGATCAGGGTCGCACCGGTGCCGAGCGCGACCGCGGCGCCGTAGCTCAGCAGGACGGGCGTGGGCGACAGGCTGATGCCCTGGTAGACCCACTTGGGCTGGGAGCCGTTCGCCAGGTCGAGGCAGATGATGTTGCCGGGGCGGGCCTTCAGCAGGGCCGTACCGCCGGTGAAGACGGCCGGGGCCTGCAAGAGCGGGCCGCCGCGGTAGACCCAGGCCGGCTCGGGGGGCGGTCCGGCCGGACGCCCGGCCTGCCCGCCGCCCGGCTTTCGCCGGGCGGCGACGAGGGCCGCGCCCCCGGCGAGCGCCGTGCCCGCGACCGCGCCGGCGGCGAGGATCGTGCGTCGGGGGAATCGGGAGGGGGCGGGGGTACGGCGGTGTGCCGGGGCGGAGGCGGAGGCGCAGAGTGGTGCGGGCTCGGGGTCGGGAGCGGGGGCGGATTCGCGTACGGGCGGGGAGGTGTGCGCGTGGGCGGGTGCCTGGGCGTCCGCGGGTGCCGGCGTGTGCGCGTACGCGGCGGGCCGGTACGGCCCCGGGTCCGGCTGTCCCGTCGGATCCACCGATCCCACCGGGTCCGCGGGTTCCCGCACCGGTGCCTCGGCGACGAGCCCCGGACCGTGGGTGCCACGGGTGTCCCGCACGCAACCGGTACCGGGGCCGCCGGCTCCGGGTCCGCGCTCGGCGACGTCGGTCTCGTACGCCGACCGCCCCACCGTCGCGTACACCGACCCGCGCGTGCCGCCGGCCGGCGGCACCGAGTCGGGACTCCCGGGTGTCCCGGATCCACCGGGCCCGTCGGTCCAGGGCCGTGCCGGGCCCGGTGTGCGCGCGAGGAGGTCGAGGTCCGTCGCGGCCGCCCGGTGTTCGGCGATGAGCGCGGCGACCCGCGGGGGCAGCCAGCCCTCGGTCAGCACCTGTTCGGCGCCGCCCGGGGCGCAGGCCGCGGAGAGCCGGTCCGGGTCGATGCGCAGGACCGGGTCCTTGGCGAGACAGAGACTGATGATCTTGTCCAGGGGTTCGGGCACCCGGGACAGGTCGGGCGAGCCGTGGACCACCTGGTAGAGGAGGGAGGCCGCCGCGGCACCGCTGAACGGAGCCTGTCCGGACGCGGCGAACGCGAGCACCGAACCGAGGCAGAAGACGTCTCCCTCCGGCCCCATCGGATCGCCGGTGGCCTGCTCGGGACACATGTACTCGAGGGAGCCGAACAGGCCTCCCGCGCCGGTGAGTTCATAGCCGTCCCGGGCACGGACGATGCCGAAGTCGATGACGCGCGGGCCGTCCGCGGCGAGCAGCACGTTGGACGGTTTGAGGTCGCGGTGCACCAGCCCCTCGGCGTGTACGGCGGTCAGCGCCTCGGCGATGCCGGCGCCCAGCGCGAGGACGGTGTCCACCGGCAGCGGTCCGTGCAGGGCGATCGCCTCGGCCAGGGTGGGGCCGGGTATGTAGGCGGTGGCGAGCCAGGGGGTCTCGGCGTCCGGTGCGGCGTCCAGCACGGGGGCGGTGTAGACACCGCCCACCGCCGCCGCGGCCGCCACCTCGCGACGGAAGCGGATGCGGAAGTTCTTGTCCTCGGCCATCTCGGGACGGATGACCTTGACGGCGACGGTACGGCCGGCCGACGACGTGGCCAGATAGACCCGGCCCATACCGCCTGCTCCGAGCCGAGCCACGAGCCGGTAGGGGCCCAGTTGCTCGGGGTCTTCTGGGCGCAGTGGTTGCATGCCCTCAGCCGCCTGTTCTCAGTGGTGGGGGAGAGGACCGGTGGGGTCTGACCACAGACTAGATGCTGATGTGACTGATGAGGCCACCCCGGAACCACGGTTTGCCCACACCCGGACGCAGGTGTTCCGCCGTCGGCCTACCGTCGGCACAGGAATTGACACCCTGTCAGATATCGGGTGACACGTGGCCGTCCTGCGGGTTCAGTGCGCGATGAGCAACAGTTGCAGGATGAAACGGCTTCCGGCGCCGGAGACCTCCGATGTGCCGAAGGTCACGCCCCATGTGTTGCGCCATGCAAAACCGCGATGGGCCGCGGTGGTGTTCACCGCGGCCCACCGGCATGCGAACCGCCTCCGATCACGCCGCGAGCGCGTGGCCGGGATGCAGTACGACCTTGGTGTAGCCCTCGATCCGCTGGTCGAACTTCTCGTACGCGCGCGGCGCCTCGTCCAGGGGCAGTTCGTGGGAGACCACGAAACTGGGCTTGGCGCGCCCCGCGATGATCAGGTCGCGCAGCTGACGGTTGTACTGCTTGACGTTGCACTGACCGGTGCCCATCCGCTGCCCCTTCTCGAACATGCGCCCGATGGAGACCAGCAGCTGACCGTGCTTGGCGTTGTCGTCGGGCCCGCCCGGGTCGGACGGCACGTACAGACCCGGCACGCCCAGCATGCCCGTCGGCCGTACCGTCTCGACGAGCGTGTTGAGGACGACGGCGGGTTCCTCGTGGCTCGCGTCGTGCGCCTGGGCCTGGTAGCCCACGGCGTCGACGCCCTTGTCGGTTCCCTCGCCCGCGGTCTGTTCCTTGATCTGCCCGGCCGGGTCGCCCTTGGTGAAGTCGATCGGGATGGCTCCGATCTCCTCGGCCTTGGCGAGCCGCTCGGGCACCCGGTCCACGGAGAACACCTTCGAGGCGCCGCGCAGCAGCGCGGAGTACGCGGCCATCAGGCCGACCGGGCCGGCGCCGAAGACGGCCACGCTCTCACCGGGAGACACCTGGGCGAGCTCGCACCCGTGGTAGCCGGTCGGGAAGATGTCGGCGAGCAGCACGAAGTCGGTCTCCGCGCCCTCCGGCGGCAGTTTCAGGCAGTTGAAATCGGCGAACGGCACTCGCAACAGCTCCGCCTGGCCGCCCGTGTACGGCCCCATGGCCACATAGCCATAGGCTCCGCCGGCGAAGCCCGGATTGACCGTCAGACAGAAGCCGGTCCTGCCGGCGAGGCAGTTCTTGCAGAATCCGCAGGCGACGTTGAACGGCATGACGACGCGGTCGCCCTTGGACAAGGAGGTCACGCCCGTGCCGAGCTCCTCGACGATGCCGAGGTTCTCGTGTCCGAAGACGATGCCCGACTCGGCTGCCGTGCGCCCCTCGTACATGTGCAGGTCGGATCCGCAGATGGCGGTGGACGTGACACGTACCAGCACGTCGTTCGGGTGCTGGATCCGCGGGTCGTCGACCTCTCTGACGGCGACACTGAAGGGCTTCTCGTAGACAACGGCTTTCACCTGGATCACCTCCGCGTCGAACGCCGGGCGACGACGGACGGCGGACCGCCCTGACCGGGGCTCTCGCCGGGAGAACACACACCGAGACGGGCCCTCTCGGCCCGCGTCGTGGCCCCGAGGCGCTCTGGCTGCAGCATCGATTGCTTCCTCCTTCCAGGGAACGCCCGTAAGGCACGCGCTGCAACCTCCGTCGGGGCGGCCGCGGCCGCCCGGGAGCCGTACGGGTACGGAATACCGGACCCAAGGGCCGTTTCAGCTCGCTCCGGTCACCTGACGTCGACGAAGTCCCCGGCGGCCGTGGACGGGCCCGTGGTGGCGGTGCCGGGGAAGAGGAAGCGGAAGTAGCCGTCGGCCGTGGCCTTGGTGGTGGTCTTCAGCGTGCCGCTGCCGCCGCTGGTGATGGTCTTCAGGGTCTTGTAGGTGGTGCTGCCCTTCTTGCGGAACTGCAGTCTGACCGACTGCCCCCGATAGCCGGTGTACGTGCCGCTGTCCCAGTTGGCGCGGGTCAGCCTGCCGGTGACCGTGATGGTCCTGCCCTTCTTCACCGGCTCGGGCGAGGCGTTGACCGTCACCTTGCCGTACCGCTTGAAGTGCGCCGTGCCGGCGACGTCGATCTCCGTCCAGTCGTCGCCGGCGTCCTGCGCCCCGGCGAGCACGTTCCAGGTGCCGGCGAGGCCGTTGTGGTCGAAGTCCCGCGCGGCGTCCACGCCGATGCTCACCTTGCAGGTGACGGTGGTGCGGTCGGCGGACGACGCGGTGCACGTACCCGTCGGCGGGTACATCGGCAGGTTGCCGTCGGCGTCGTCGGTGTTGGGGCCGTGCCACAGGTAGGCCCAGGACGCGACGATGCCGTCCGGGTCCGTCGCCTGCCACGTGATGGTGACGGTCTTCCTGGTGGTCAGGCCGAGCACGACGTCCTTGCCGCCGTTGACGACGACATGGGAGAACGTGGTGTCGCTGGGAGCGGCCCGGTCCGCCGCCTGCGCGGCGGCCGGGACGAACGAGGCGGACAGGGCGGTCGTGAGCGACACGACGGCGACAGCGGCGCGAACACGCATGGAATCCCCCTCAGGGATCGTCGGCTCCGCCGTCCCGTCACGGCGAAACCTGATGAGGTGTCACGCTGCCTAGACCCATGAGGGGCGGCCTCGGTTGCCCTGTCACCGTGACCGGTTGTTCAGTGCGGGTCGATACACCTACCTCAGCCGGGTGAGTGTCAGGTCGTACGGCGCGTCGGTCGCCGGAGACGGCGGCAGCAGGTGGGCGACGTCGCCCGCGCAGGTGTAGTGATCGGGAGTGAGGCTCGCGGTGGCTTTCTGACGGACGACGTAGGTTTCGGCCACCCGGAGAGTGACGTCACCGGGGCGGCGTACGGCGGAGCCGTAGTAGCCGATCGTGCCGTCCGCGGTCCGGTAGTGGGCGCCGGCGCTGCCGCTCATGTGCAGAACCACCGCGCGCCCGTGGAGAGTCCCCGTCTGCGAGACCCCCTTGCCGTAGTCGATGATCAGGATGCCGTCGGGCCGGAACGTCCAGGTGCCGCGGTCGCCCGTCAGCCACACCGGGCTTCCGTCGACGACCAGGCGCTGTCGGGCCGGGGACGCGCGCCAGGTACCGACGAGGCAGGGGTCGTTCTTCCGGTCGGACGACCCGGACGGGCCGGACGCCTGGCGGGCGTCCTGGCCGTTCGACGGTGGCCGTGCGGCCGCCGTGGAGGCGGTCGACCGCCAGACGAGGTGGTCCTGCCGGACTCCCGCGGCCGCGCCCGCGAGGACGAGCGCCGCCAGGAACCCCAGTGCCGGCCGCAGGAGCACCGGGCGGCGGGGGGTGTCCTCGTGCGCGGTGTCCGGCACGCCGTCCGGCCGTCGCCGGCGGTGCGCGGACAGCGCCGTGACCGCGGCGGCGAGCAGTCCTGCGGGCAACGCTGCGACCGCTCCCCAGGCCACGGCCTCGTGCAGTCGGTCGGCCACGTCGGTGCCGGGCAGGAACTCCCTCGCGCCGCAGACGCCCGCGGCGGCGTCGGTGACGGCGACACACAGGGCCGTCCCCCGGCTGACGTAGAAGCCCAGCGTGCCGAGGGCCGCGGTGACGGTCACGGCCAGCGGAACCAGCACCGGCCGCAGCCTGCGGCAGACGAGGACGGTTCCCACCGCTGCGGCGGCCTGGAGCAGGGCGGCGACCGCCATGTACGTGTCCGCGTGCACGGTGAGGAACGACAGGGCCCCGAGGACGGCCGGCGGGCCGGAGATCCGGCGGACCTCCGGTGGCAGCGCGCCCCGGGCGGCATACGGCAGGACGATTCCGCAGGCGACGGACGTGAGGCCCGCGGCAGCGCCGACGGCCAGGGCTCTGCCGACGCCCTCGCGCAGAGCGAGGTGCCCGCGCCGTCGGGCGGCGGCCACCAGCGGGACCGCCCAGACGAGGACGAGTCCCACCGGGAGGAGCGGGGTGGCGCGGAGGAGAAGGAGCGGGAAGTAGAAGTAGGCGTCGCCGAGCCGGCCGGTGAGCGCGGAGTACCAGCCGATCGTCTGGCCGACGGCCGGCACGGCTCGGAGGGGCGTCGTGGTGAGTGCGTCCGGGTCCCACCCACGGGCGTGCCACAGGGCCAGGAGCGGTCCCCAGACGACCCCGGCGGTGGCGATGACCAGGCGTGTGTGCGGCCCTCGTCCCGCGCCGGAGCCGTCCGGGCGAAGGGAGTGGGGGGAAAGGGCGCGGGGGGAAAGGGCGCGGCGCACCGACCGCATCCACAGCGCGAGCGGCAGCAGGATCGCCAGGTGGACGAGACCGATCAGCGCGTACTGGCCGAGGGTCGGTGCGATCACCGTCGTGTCGGCCGCCACCAGCGAGATCGCCCGGCTGCACACCAGACCGCCGGTGAGCGCGGCCGGCAGGACGAACAGGTCGCGCCCCGGGGGAACCGCTCCCCGGCGGGCCCGCCCGTCGCGGGCCGCCCCGGCGACCGGAGCCGAGCCCGGTGCCGGGCTCGAATCCGGGCTCGAATCCGGGCTCGGTGCCGCGTTGCGTGCGGCCAGTGCCGCGGCCAGTGCCAGCGTCAGAACCACGCCGAAGGGCAGAGCCAGCAGCGTCAGTCCGACCGTGACGAAACGCTCCGAGACCATCCCCGTCAGCAGCGAGAGGTTGTCGAGGGCCAGCCCGGCCAGGAGGCCGAGGGCGGCCGTCTCCCAGGTCCCGGTGCGCAGCAGCCGTGCGGGATCGGCCATCGCCGCCACCCGCCGCTCGGGGCTGGGATGGGTTCCGGCACGAGCCGCCCGCCGCCGCCACCCGGCCGGAAGCCACCGCCACACCGAACGCGCGGAGGGCCAGGGCAGGGCGGCCACCATCCGCGGGAGGGAGCTCCGGGTGGCGTCCCAGGTGTGGGCCAGCGCGTCCGCATGCAGTTCCCTTGCGCGCAGGATCATGTTCCTGGCGAGATAGGCGACGGCGCTCAGCACCGCCAGCGCGGCCAGCCGGTACACCGGCTTCTCCTCGATGCCCGGCAGCGTGCTGCCCGGCCAGTCCTCCGCGGCCCCGAAGAGCGCCCTGGGATACAGGGACAGCAGGACGCAGGGCGCGAGTGCCGTCGTGACGAACGACCACCACAGCGCGATGGTCAGATAGGTGCGTCCGACGTCGCGATGGCGGTGGTGGGCCAGTTCATGCCTGACGACGGCGCGAAAGCCGGCCAGGTCCCGGTCGAAGCGGACCAGCAGCCCCACGTTCAGACAGACCCGGGGACGTCCGGGCAGGCCGTAGGCCCGGCCGCCCGCCGTGGTGGCGTAGGGGTCGATCAGCCAGAGGGGAAGCCGGGACAGCCCGGCCTTGCGGGCCAGCGCGTCCAGCTCCTCCAGCACGTCGGCGTTCTCGCGGCCGGTCAGCCGGAGCTTCCTGGACCGCTGCGGCAGACGGACACTCCCGGCCAGGCGCCGCAGCGGACCTGAGCCGACGCCCGAGGCGGGCCGCCAGGTGATCCGCGGCCACCAGGGGTGGAGCGCGAACAGGAGGACGGCCACCGCCACCTCGGCCGCGAGCCCCGTCGCGATCCATCCGATCTCGTGCAGGACGTACGGCCGCATGCACGCGTTGGCCATCGCCACCCGCGTGTTCAGCTGGTCGCTCTCCCCGGTGATCCAGGCGGTCGCCGGATCGATACGGGCGAGGCAGGGGTCGACCCGGTGCCGGGACAGCCACTCCGCGGACGGCAGCGCGGCGCTCACCACGCTGAACGCCACCACGCTGGACGCCAGCACCGCGGCGACCAGGACGGCGAACCGAAGGTCCGTTCGGGCCCGCAGCGACGGCCCCGTCATCGCGGCAGGACCGGGCGGGAGCGAGGGGGGAGCGACTCCGCCGACCGCGGCGGCGCCTCCGGTCACTGCGGCGGCTCCCCGGCCAGCCCGTCACCCACGACCGCCGCGGCCATGAGTTCCGCGCGGTCCTGCGGCATGCCACCGTGGCGCATCAGCGTGTGCGTCACGATCCGCCGCACCTCACGCCACTGCTCGGGGTCGAGCCGCACCGACTCGGTCGGTTCTCCCGCCGAACCGGCGCGCCGTGTCCCCTCCTCGGCGGAGGTGCCGGCGGGCGGGCCGGCGAACATCCTGCGGATCAGGCCTCGCGACGCGCCGACCGCCCTGTCGCCCAGATACGCGCCCACGGCGGACGCCGCCGCCAGGAACACAGGAGTCAGCAGCTCCTCCGTGCCCGGCATGCCGAACTCCAGCGGCCCGCCCGCTCGCGCCCCGGCGGCAGGCGCCAGCGCCCGCTTCGGATCACTGAAGTAGGCCGCGCACAGCATGTCGAACGCCCGGCGTTCGGCAGCCACCTGTTCCGGTGCCACGGCGGCCGCCCGGTCGAGCATCGCGCGGGCCGCTTCCGCCACGCCCACCGCTTCGGTGTCGTACGCACGACGTGATGCCTTCACGCCACCCCCTTGCAAGAGACACTGCGAGGCCGCGCGGTTGTCCCTTGCCTGGACCACCTGCTCGGCTCCTACGCGCTGCACGCTAGGGAGCAATGCAACAAAGCGTTGCGTAGATGCGTAATTCGGTAATGACTCACGTCCGGATGGTGTACGGGGAGGGGAACCCGATCCGGCGGTCAGGCTCCGGCGGCGGGCTCGAGCTCTGCCAACCGGTCCCCCCACGGCGGATTGGGACCGGCGACCGAGCAGGTCAGGGCCGCGACCCGAGCGCCGAACCGGCAGGCTTCCGCGACCTCGCCGAGACCGAGCCTGGTCAGCCGGCCGCCGAGGAGTCCGCGGGCGCCGAGGTGGTGCAGCAGGCCGGCGGTGAAGGAGTCGCCCGCGCCGACCGTGTCGACGACCCGCGTGGCCACCGCGGGCACCCGCAGCCGTTCGCCGTCGAGTGAGGCCAGGGCGCCGTCGGCACCGAGCGTGATCACGACGAGCCGCACCCCCGCGGCGTGCCAGGTGTCGCACGCCTGCTCGGGCGGGGTGCCCGGCAGGAGCAGTCCGAGGTCGTCCTCGCTCAGCCGCAGGATGTCGGCGAGACCGCACCAGCGCGCCAGCCGGGAACGGTAGACCTCGGGGCGCACCAGCAGCGGCCGGACGTTGGGGTCGATGCTGACGGTGGCGCGCGGAGCCGCTGTCGTCAGGAACTCCTCCACCACCGCCCCGCCGGGTTCCCGGACCAGCGCCAGCGACCCGGTGTGCACACACGCCGTCTCCGACAGATCCACCGTCGCCAGTTCCCCGGGAGTCCACTGCCAGTCGGCCGTGTTCTGCGCGTGGAACGAGAACGCGGCCTGCCCCGCGTCATCCAGCTCCGCCACCGCAAGCGTGCTGGGCTCGTCGGCGGCGACCGCGTAGGACAGGTCCACGCCGGACGCCTCGAGACGGGCCCGGAACAGGCGGCCGAAGACGTCGCCGGACAGCCGTGCGAGGAAGCGGGCCGGCGTGCCCAGCCGGGCCAGGGCCACCGCCGTGTTCGCGGGTCCGCCGCCGGGCAGCACCCGCAGGGCGAGTTCGTTCACGGCGTGGGACGGTTCGGTGAAGGCGTCCGCGACGCACTCTCCCAGAACGGTGATCTGACGGGGACTCATGGGCTGCTCTTCCTGGGAAAGGCTCGAAAGGACCGGACGAATGGGCCGTGCGGCGACGCGGCCGATGACCGGCCGCGTCGCCACGACGGCTTGCGGGAACCCGCCGGAGGGGTCAGGGCAGGACGACGATCTTGCGTCCCTGACCGGCGGCGAACCGGTCCAGTGCCTGCGGGTACTCCGTCAGCGGCAGTCGGTGACTGATGAACACCTGGGGATCGAGGACCCCCGCGGCGAACAGCTCCGCCGCGCGCTCGTAGCTGTGCAGGACGGCCATGGAGCCGGTGATGGTGATCTCCTGGTTGTAGATGCGGTACGGCGAGATGGTGGCCGTCGTCGCGTAGTCGGAGACCCCGAACTGCAGGAAGGTTCCCGCCTTGGCGACCCGGTCCAGGCCGTCCTGGATGGCGGCGGCGTTGCCGGTCGCGTCGACCACCACGTCCCAGCCGGCCGGGCGCCCCAACTCGTCGGCCGAGAGCGCCGCTCGGGAGCAGCCCAGCTTCTCGGCCGTGGCCAGCCGTTCCGGGTTGACGTCGACGACGTCCACCGAGGCGGCGCCGGTGCGCTTGGCCAGCTCCAGCATCATCAGGCCCATCGTGCCGGTGCCGTAGATCAGCACGTGGGAGCCGAGTCTGCTGTTGAGCACGTCGTAGCCGCGCACGGCACAGGACAGCGGCTCGATCAGCGCCGCGTCCTGGACGTCCACGTGGTCGGGCAGCCGTACGCAGTTGGCGACGGGCGCGACGGCGTACTCGGCGGCGCCGCCGGCCACGGTCACTCCGATCGCCTGCCACCGGTCGCAGAGGTTGTTGCGGCCTGCCCGGCAGTACCGGCACTCGTTGCAGTACAGCGAGGGGTCCACGGCGACCCGGTCGCCGAGCGCGAGTTCGGTGACCTCGCTGCCGAGGCCGACGACCTCCCCGGCGAACTCGTGGCCCGGCACGATCGGCAGACGGGGCGCGAACTCGCCCTGCAGGATGTGCAGATCGGTCCCGCACAGCCCGCAGGCCGCCACATCCACCACGACCTCGCGCGGCCCGGGCGTGGGGTCGGGCACCGTGGTGACGGTGACCTTGCCGGGCGCTTCGATGACGGCTGCTTTCACTTGACTGCTCCTAGGGACAGGCCGCGGACCAGTTTGTCCTGGGCGGCGAAGCCGGCGATGAGGACGGGCAGCGAGACCAGGGTGGCGGCGGCGCACAGCCGGGCCAGGAAGAGGCCCTCGTTGGTGATGAAGCCGACCAGGAAGACCGGGGCGGTGGATGCCTGTGTCGCGGTGAGGTTGACCGCGAACATGAACTCGTTCCAGCTGAAGATGAAGCAGATCAGGGAGGTGGCGGCGAGTCCGGGCATGGCGACGGGTGCGACGATCCGCAGCAGGACGGTGGGCAGTCCGGCGCCGTCGACCTCGGCGGCCTCGAGGATCTCCTTGGGGACCTCGGCGAGGAAGGAACGCATCATCCACACCGCGATCGGGAGGTTCATGGCGGTGTAGAGGACGACCAGCGTCCACACGTTGTCCAGCATCCCGGCGTCCTTGACGATCAGGTACACCGGCAGCAGGGCCGCGATCGCCGGGAGGAACTTCGTGGACAGGAAGAAGAACATCACGTCGGTCCACTTCTCGACCGGCTTGATGGACAGCGCATACGCCGCCGGCACCGCCAGGGCCAGCACCAGCAGCGTCGAAATGACGCCGGCCATCGCCGAGTTGAGGAGGAAGGGGGTGATGTCCCGGCTGAACAGCAGCTTGTACTGGTCGAAGGTGAGCGGCGCGAACGGGGTCGGCGGGTTGGTCGCGGCGTCCGCCTCCTGATGGAAGGAGGTGAGCACCATCCACGCCACCGGCGCGAAGAACGCCAGCGTGGCCAGCCAGGCCACGAACGTCCACAGGGGTGAGAGGCGCGGGGCGTTGGGGTCGTCCTTGCCACGCAGGACCTTCGTGAACCTGCCCCCTCGGGGTGCGGCTATGGCTGCGTGAGTGGTCATCGGGAGACCTCCTCGCGGAACAGGGACGCGATGGTGCGCAGCGCGAAGGTCGCGATCACGATCGAGCCGAGGACGACGACGACTCCGGCGGCGGCCGCCTGGCCGTACTCGTACTTGCGGAACATGGTCAGGTAGATCTCGTAGGGCAGGTTGGTGGTCTGCGAGCCGGGGCCGCCCTGGGTGATGGTGTAGACCGCGTCGAAGGTCTGCACGACGTAGATCGTGCCGAGCAGGACGCCCAGCTCGAGGTACTGGCGCAGATGCGGCAGCGTGATGTGCAGGAAGGTCTGGCGGGCGGACGCGCCGTCGACACGGGCCGCCTCCAGGACGTCACCGGGCTGGGCCTGCAGACCGGCCAGCAGGATCAGCATCATGAACGGCGTCCACTGCCACACCAGTGACACCACCACGGCGGGCATCGGATAGGACGAGATCCAGTCCACCGTGGGCCCGTTGTCCGCGCCGAAGAGCCGGTAGACGGCGTTGAGGGTGCCGTTGAGCAGGCCGTAGTCGGGGTTGTAGATGGCGTGCTTCCACAGCAGCGCCGCCGCGACCGGCATCACCAGGAACGGCGCGATCAGCAGGGTGCGCGCCAGGCCGCGGCCCACGAACCTGCGGTCCAGCAGCAGCGCCAGCCCCAGACCGAGGACCACGCTGATGAGGACGACCGACGCGGTGAGCACGACGGTGTTGAAAACGGCGGTGCGCAGCCGCTCGTCGGTGAAGACGAACGTGAAGTTGTCCAGGCCGACGAAGTGCCGGTCGCCCGGCTTGAGGATGTTCCACTGGAAGGTGGAGATCACGAGCGTTGCCACGAAGGGCAGTTGGGTGACGACGATGGTGAAGACCAGCGCCGGCAGCAGCGGGATGCGCCGCTTCCACTTGGCCGTGCCCGAGGACTTCCGGGGGCGGGCGGGCGGTGGTGCCGTCTTGGGGGGTGCGGTGAGCGTGGTCATGAAGGGTTTCCTCTGCCGGTGAAGGCCGGGGTAGGGGAAGCGGTGCCCGGCCGGCGCTGAGGCCGGCCGGGCACTGAAGGTCACTTCTGGTAGGTCTTGGCGACGTCCTCGGCGAGCTTCTGGCCGTCGTCCAGTGCCTTGTCCACGCTGGTCTTGCCGGCGATGGCGGCGGAGATCTCCTGGGTGACCTTCGTGCCCAGGTCCTGGAACTCGGGGATGGCCACGTACTG